>JAISRN010000002.1 GCA_031273605.1 Spirochaetales bacterium
GGGAACCGGACGGGACGGCAGGGGGCCCGGGCACGACCGCGGAAAGGTCTTCGGTCGACCCCATAGAACTTTCCTCAGGGCAATTTGCCTGCTGCGGTATTTATTCCCTCATCGCCGCCTTGCTTTTGGAACCCCTTATCGGCGGCTGGATGGAGGCTTGGAACGCCGGGCTGCTCTCCGGCGGACTTTCGGCCTGGCGCAGCCTTCCCGCCATACTTGCCGCGGCCGGGTCGGATTCGTCCTCCCTTAGCTTTCTTGTCGACGCCCTGATCCCCATCCTCTACGGCGGCCTCGGTTCGGTGGGGGTGGCCTACACCCTCCAGGCGGTGGCCCAGCGGGACGCCCCCCCGGCCCATGCTACCATCATCCTCTCCCTTGAAGGGTGTTTTGCCGCCTTTGGCGGGGTGCTCCTCCTGGGGGAAAGCCCGGGAGCTTGGACCCTTCTGGGGTTTATCCTCATGTTGGCCGGAATGCTCATTACCCAATGGGAGGTCATTGCCAATGGAATGGGGAAAGGGAAGGGGAATTGATGAAGAAAGGGGAATTAATGAAGAAGATAGAAAGAAAATGAAGGAAGCTGATCCCGGCGCCGGGGGGGTGCGGCTTTTTACCAACCACCGGGAGGCCTTTTTTATCAGGCGGCCAAACCGGTTCCTTATTATCGCCGGGGAAGAGGATGGGAGCGGGGAGTTGGCCTGCCATTGTCCCAATCCGGGGCGGCTTATTGAATTTGTGTTTCCCGGAACCCGGCTTATTCTGGAGAAACGGGATCCCCCGGGAAAGGCGAAAACCGCTTATACGGCGGCAGGGCTCTACTACCGGAACGGGGTGGTACCCCTGTTTTCTTCCCGGGCCAACCAGGCGGCGGAAGGGCTGATCCTCAAAAGAATCATCCCCGGCCTCCGGGAGTTGTACCCCGAATTCACCCTGGGGTCTTCCCGGTTCGATTTTCTCTGCATTGACTCCGCCGGGACCCGGCACCTGGTGGAGGTAAAGGCCTGTTCCCTCATTGAGCATGGGGTCGCCATGTTCCCCGACGCCCCAAGCGGGCGGGCTCTGAAACACCTCGAGGAACTCGCCGTCCTGAGCCGGGAGGGTTACCGCTGCCATGTGCTTTTTGTTGTTGTCCACGGAAACCCCCGGGTGTTTATCCCCAACCTGCATACCGACCCCTCCTTTGCCGCCGCCCTGAGCCGCTGCGGAACCGCGGCGGACCCCGCCCGCCGCAAGGCCTGCTCCGGGGCAGGCCCCGGGGAACCGGGGCCGGTGTTGATCCACGCGGCCTTGCTCCGCTGCAACCCCCAGGGATGGGCGGTTTTGGCCCGGGATCGCCTCCCCGTGGACCTCAGCCACGGACCCCTGGCGGAGGGCAACGGCGGGAACTACCTCGTGCTGCTGGAATTGCCCGAAGACCGGAACATAGCCATCGGTTCCCTGGGGACCATCGGTTTTGTCCGGGGCTGGTACGTATACGCCGGCTCGGCCCGGAAGAATCTTTCCCAGCGGATAAGCCGGCATCAGCGGAAGATCCGGAAGCAGAAACACTGGCACCTTGATTACCTGACCTGTTTCGCCGGGTTGATCAAGGCCTTTCCCATTTTTTCCTACCGGAACCTGGAGTGTGAGCTTGCGCGGCGCCTGCGGGAATTGGGGGGGAAGGCTGTCGCGGGCTTTGGTTCCTCCGACTGCCGCTGCGAAAGCCATCTCTACTACTTTGCCGATCCCCCCATGAAAAACCGGGCCTTTGTGGACCTGGTACTCCGCTTCCGTCACGCGGAAGGCTTAAAAAAGGGTTAGCAGGCGGGGGACTTAGGTTCGCGCGGTAACAAACCTGTTATGTGCAGTGCCCCTGCTTACAATTTATTGTTTAGATATTCTTTAAAATCAAATGTTTTTATATTTAATGATTTGGCATAATCACAGAGACTACTATCACCTGATATTAATAATTCAGATTCTTTTGCCATCATTAATATTGCTGAATCTGTTATTCCCAATATATCAAAATACCAATTCTTTGAAACTGTCTCTGTCTTTATATATTTCTCATAAAATATTTGGACTCGTTATAATTCTATCATATCGCGATAAAATATCCATTCTATTTTCATTTATCTGACCAGCTAGAAACAGAATAAAAATATTTGTGTCAATAATTACATCATGCATCTTTATTTGGAATTAGGAATGATACAGTAAAATAGTATTCATTTTCATCTTTTTCATTTATTTCTTCAAGTCTGACATCGGTAACGTCTGAACCAAAAAGATCTAAAAATTGTCCTTTTATTTGTTCCAATGATTCTTTGACAGTTACCATACCATAAACTCCTTCTAAAATATACGAATGTATAATTATATAATATTTTTCGATTTTTGCTATTTATGTATACTTTTTCATACATTTCGGGGACATTGCACCTAACTTAATGTTGCGGCAATTCTCAAATGGGCGGAGGAAAAAAGACGCCCATTTGAGAATTGCCGGACTACAGTCCCTGGGTTTTGTATTTTCCCGGGGACAGGCCAAAATGTTTTTTAAAGCGGCGGCAGAAGTAGTTTACAT
>JAISRN010000104.1 GCA_031273605.1 Spirochaetales bacterium
TCCAGGGCCAGTTCACTCATGCCGATAATCGCATTAAGGGGGGTGCGGATCTCGTGGCTCATATTGGCCAGAAAGTCGGACTTGGACCGGTTGGCGTCATCCGCCTTTAGGGTCCGCACATTAATCCGGTAAACCACCACGCCGAGGATCAGGAGGAGCAAGAGGAACAGGAAAAACAGATTGCGGCCAATCCGGCTCACCTCCTCAAAATAAACCGGCTCCGCCTTAATCCGGGCTATATACCAGCCGTTAAAAATACGGTGCATCACCACAATTACCGGATCCCCTGCGGCGTCGTCGAGGCGCGTAACCGTGGCTTCTCCAATCTGCAGCGGGGTATCCGCCAGTTTGCCAAAACCGCCTTCCAATTGCCGGATATGCCGTCCTATGTTTATTGTTTCGGTATGGGACAATAGATTCATATCCTGATCGGCTATCAGCCCGAGGCTGCCCCTGGCTTCGGTACGGCCGTGGAACCGGTTGCTTATCCGCTCAAAATCCACATCAACCACGAGGACGCCCCAGGGCCCTCCGTCGCGGTCGAAGAGACTTTTGGCTATAGACACAACCGTTTTACGGATGCTCCTCTTCCAATACGGCGGGGTATAGACTATCTCCGTACCTCTGTTTCTCGCCGCCCAGTACCAGGGCTCAGGATCCCTAATCGGAAAATCCTCCTGCATATCGAAAAACTCACCCCGGACATATCCGTAAAGGCCGTAAAACCCGTCGCCGGAACGGCGCATCCAGGCGGTGGTGTCCCGCAGATAATTTGAAATATCCTGCTGCCCCTGCCCCCGGTCAATCATGCCCTGAATGACGGAAACCCCGTTTGTCAGAATCAATTCCGATTGAAAAAAGCCCGCCTGGATAGCCTCTTCATCGCTGCGGAGGGCCTCCCGGGAATTTTCCAGAATCCTGTTCCGTATGACCCGGGAAACGGAAATATAAGCCGGCACTATGATCACCAGCAGGGCAAAGCTAACCGTGAGTAAATAAGGAAGGGTGTATCTGATTATCCGCGCCATCCGGCCCATGTTTCGCCCGCCATATCGGAAGATAATACCATGAAGGGCCGGGATAGGAAAGGGGTCTATTGACCGGGTCTATTGACCCGACTTGCATGGTTATTGTATAGTAAGGTATAATCCTACCGGCGGCTGTTAGTTTTGGAGGCGGTTATGAAAAAGGTATGGATACTTATCCCGGCGCTGCTTTGCCTCGGAACTTTGATGCTCACCTCCTGTCAAAAGCAAACGGCCGCCGGGGTTCCCACCCTGATATGGTATCTCAACGGGCCCGCCCCCCCGCCGGCGGATCTGGGGGAAAACGCCCGGATCATGAGCGATTATACCCAGGAGAAGATCGGGGTCCGTTTTGAAATCAGGAACATTACGATTGACGGCGGGCGGGAAGCGGTGGCGGCGGCGCTCGAGTCCGGCGCGCCCTTCGACATCATCAGTTCCCAGGCCTCGAATTACGCGGAGGCGGTCCCCCAGGGGGTCTTTGCCGGACTTGCCGCCGCCCTGCCGGTCCATGCCCCGGCGCTGTGGGATTTTGTTCCCCCCTACCTCTGGGACGCGGTCACTGTCCAGGGCGAGATATACGCCGTGCCGGCCTACAAAGATTCCTCGGGCACCCTTTTTGCCTTTATCGACGAGCGCTATGTGCGGAAGTACAACATCGATCCCGCCAAAAATACCCTGGCGGATTTTGAAAGGGCCTTCTACGCGATGAAAGCCGGGGAAGGCCCGGATTTTTTTCCCATCATAATTGATGTGAGTCCCGCTTCCCCCTTCCCCCTCAATCTTGTTGAATACGACAATCTGGGTATCGGGGTCGGTTTCGGGGACATGATCGGCGTCCGGATAGGCGACGAGAACCGCCGGGTAGTGTCCGTTTTTGAGGAGCCGGAAATGCGGGAGCGCTTCCGCACCTTCCGCCGGTGGTACCAGGACGGGATCATCAGCCCGGTAAACCCCGGGGCAGCGCAGATAATCCGGGGAATGCCCGTGGTTTACGATTTCGCGTGGCCCTCCAAGGCCCAGGTTTTGGAGGCCCAGCGTGAGGTGGAACGGTACATTGCCATTCCCCTTAACACCCCCGTCATCACCACCGGCATGATCCGGGGCTCCCTGCTCTGCCTCAGCGCAAATTCAAAACATCAGGCCGAGGCCCTTAAACTCATCGAACTCATCAATACGGATCATAAATTCCGGGATATGCTGGCCTACGGCATTGAGGGCAAGCACTTTGAGTATGTGTCCTATAACGTGGTCCACAGGCTAAGCGACGCCTATCCCGCCTACGAATGGGCCCAGGGAACCTTTTTTAACCTCTCCACCACGGATAATCAGCCCCCCGATACCTGGGAGGAGGTGAGAAAACAGAACGAAGCGGCCATTCCCTCGGTGGTCCTTGGTTTTTCCATGGATATTTCCGGCCTCCGGAGCGAATTTGAAGGCTGTCTTCCCATCTATGCCCGGTATGCGGAGGAGATAAAGATCGGCGCGGTGGACCCCGACGAGGCGATTCCCCGGTTTATGGCGGAACTCCGGGCCGCCGGTTTTGGCCGGATCATTGCCGAGGCCCAGCGGCAGGTTAACGCAGCCTATCCAAAGTAAGCCACTGAAAATGTCATAAAAACCTACTGGGCAAGGCGGATCAGGGCGGAAATGTAGGGGCGGCATTCGGCATGGTAGGTTTCTTCGGCAAAAAGAAACTCAAGAAGGGCATTTTTGTAACTCCCTAAAAAGTACTCCGCCTGGCCGGCGTAAAAATGAATCCGGGGGACAATTTCCCTGGGCAGGTGAAGCAGCCGGTAATTCTGCAAAAGCTCCAGAGCGGCGGCGTAGTTTCCTTCCATAAAGTATTCTTTAAGGATTCGATCCAGGGAGGGATCGGCGGTCCGGGGGTCCTGGTCCGCAGGCAGAATAACCGCCCCCGGAGCGGGGAGCGCCGCCTCCGAAAGGCCGCCCAGGAGGTCCGCCACCGCCCTGGTTACCTCGGGCCGCAGAACCTCGGGAGCCTTGTCAAGGAGGGCCGAGTATCCGGCGCCCTGGGAAAATAAGCGGGCGTCCTGAAGCTGGGGCAGGGGGAGGGGGCGGAAGGAAAAGCTTTCCGGGAGGGTTTCCCCGGACCCGGCGGGGGGGGGAAGAATCACCGGAAGGGCGGTGGCGTTTTCTCCGGAGCGGAGGGCCAACTCCCCGCCCCGGAGAGCCTCCTCGTTGAGCACCGCGTAGTAATACTCGACTCCCCAGAGGGGCCTGTCCCGGTACTCCCGGCGGTGGGCGGGGATGGTGTCCGCCAGAACCGCCGTCAGGAGGCTCCGGGGATCGGTGATAGGGGATGTGGAGCGGTAGATAAACCAGTTCCCCTGCCGGGCGCCGGACTGAAAGCGGAGCCGCACCGCGTCGTTTACCACCTCCGCCTGAATTTCCCGGGCGGGCTCCCGGTACTCCCGGGGGCCGGGGAGGGTTCCTTCCAGGGTAAGGTTGGCCAGGGGAATAAAGAGGGGCTGCACCCTGTCGGCCTCGTCAAGGGCCAGGACTGCGTAAAAGAAGGGGATTCCCTCCGGGGGGGTATCCAGATAGGAGGCGGCTTCGCCGGGGAGCCGGGCTAAAACCTCCGCCTGGTCCAGATTCTCCTCGCCGATGACCCCGGTATGCCGGTAAAGGACAAAGCCCGAAGCCCGGTTTTCATAATTCTGCCAGGTAAGGCGGATTCCCCCTTCCACGGGAAGGGCCATCAAACGAATGGCAAAGGGGCTGCCTTCCGTTCTTTCCTGGGCGAAAAGAGGCGAAAGGGAAAAAAGTAAAAGTAAATAGAGGGCGTTTCTCCCCAAAATTTTTCCCATACCTTATCATAATCGGTCTAAAAACCGGCTGTCCATAGGGTTTGACATAAAAAACCGAAAAACCTACAATAACCTATGTTTGTGTCCGTTATCCTAGACATGTCCAGCGATGAGCACCGGGAAGCCGCGGAGAAAATTTTAAAAATTTTTGCCTTCAAAGAAGGGGGCAAAAATATTTATGAGAGCCTTACCATCGGCGAAACCACCCTGGCCAGGCTAAAGCGGGATTTGGACAAGATAAGCGATTCCTACGATGTGATTTATTTTTATCAGTTTCCCATGGAGCAGACCCTGGTGGTCTCCTCCCTGATTAAGAAACGCTGGAAAAGGCGGGTCATCAAGGGCGATATGACCCCCCCGGACGTTCAGTAGTATTTTCGAGGAGAGAAGTCATGCTTGCCGAACTGGAAGAACCCATCAAAAGCCTGGAAACCCTTATTCTGGAAACCTGGGGGCGGCTTTGACCCGGAGGGGAAACAGCTTGAAATTCACCGGCTGGAGCGGATCACCGCTTCCCCCGCTTTCTGGGAGAACCGGGAAGAGGCGGAAATCACCCTGGGGCAGTTAAGCCGGATTAAGAATCAGTATTACCCCTGGAAGGCCCTCCGCCATGATCTGGAGGATTTAAGGACTCTCTACGAGCTGGCCAAGGAAGCGGGGGACGAATCCCTGGTTCCTGAGATCGCCGGAACCCTGGGGGGCCTCAAAGAAACCTTTGCCAAGCTCCGGCTGCAAGACTGGCTTTCCGAGCCGGAGGACCGGGCGGACGCCTTTGTTACCATCCACTCCGGCGCGGGGGGAACGGAGGCCTGCGACTGGGCCAATATGCTTTACCGGATGTACTCCCGGTGGGCGGAAAGGCGCGGCTGCCGGACGGAGATCATGGATATTCTGGAAGCGGAGGGGGGAATCAAATCCGTTACCCTTTTAATCAGCGGGGAATTTTGCCGGGGCTACTTAAAGGGGGAAACGGGAATTCACCGGCTGGTACGCATTTCTCCCTTCGACGCGTCGGCCCGGCGGCATACCTCCTTTGCCTCGGTCTATGTGAGCCCCGCCATTGACGATACCATCGAGGTGGACATAAAAAGCGACGATCTAAAGATTGACACCTACCGTTCCTCCGGGGCCGGGGGCCAGCACGTCAACAAAACCGATTCCGCGGTGCGGATCACCCACCTTCCCACGGGCATCGTGGTTCAGTGTCAAAACGAGCGCAGCCAGTACAAGAATAAGGCTAACGCCATGAAGGTCCTGCGTTCCCGGCTTTACGAGTACTACAAGGTGGAGCAGGAAAAGGAAAAAGAAAAAAATTCCCAGGAAAAAAAAGACATCTCCTGGGGCAACCAGATCCGGTCCTACGTTTTTCAGCCCTACACCCTGGTAAAGGATCACCGCACCAAGGCGGAGGCGGGAAACATTCAGGCCGTTATGGACGGAGGCATCGACCTCTTTATCGAAGAGTACCTCAAATGGCAGCAAGAGAAGCGATCCTAGGCTCCCGGGCCGTCCTCCTTTTCCTGGCCCTCCCGGCCCTCCTTCCCGCCCAAACCGCCGGGGAGGCCCTTCTGGGACCGCCCCCGGCGGAGCTTAAAATAGGGGTCTGTGAGTTTACCGCCTCCTCCCTCCCCGCGGCCTACCGCAATCTGGGCGCCGAGGCCCCCCGCCGGCTTATCGCCCTCATCCAGGCCAACGGGGAGCACGCCTTAAGCCCCGGCGAAACGGCGGGGCTCCTCCAAAACCGCCTTAGCCGGGCCCGGGAGGCCCTTCTCCGGGAAACCGCCCGGCTAAGGGCCCAGCGGGATGAGCTTTTCTTCTCCGCCGCCCCCGCCGCCGAACTTTCTACCCTGGAAACCCGGCTTTTAGAACAGGAAGAAAAGCTGAGGCTGCTGGAGGGGGATGCCCCGGGGGAGTCCCTCCCCATCCCCGAAAGCCTGCCCCTCGCGGTCTTTCCTTCCGCCGGGGGGCTTCTTCCCCCCCTCCGGGGGAATCCCGCCTATTACCCCCGGCAGGACCTTGATTTTATCCTCCACGGCAGCTTGGAGGAGGCGGGGGAATTTTTCTTTCTTTCCTGGGAGATTTATAGTTTTTTTCAGGGGGAAAGGGTTTTCCGGTCCCGCCAGCTCCTGGGGGCCGCGGACATTGCCGGGCTGGGGCAGGATCAGCGGGAATTCCGGACCTGGCTTTTGGGCCGGGAGTGGGCGGACCTGGTGGTGATTCTCAACGGCCCGGAAAACGGGGAGATCACCGTGGACGGCTCCTCCCGGGGTTTGCACCGGTTGGAACTTCCGGGGTTAAGGCCGGGGGAACACCGGGTGCAGGCCGGGGCGCCGGGCTTTTTTGCCCAGGACCAGCGGATAAGCCTCCTGCCCGGGGAAAGGCGCACCCTGGAACTAACCCTGCTGCCCCAGGGGGCCGCCGGGGGGCAGCTTAGGATTTCCACCCGGCCTGCGGGGGCGGCGGTCTATCTGGACAGCCGGCTGGCGGGGCTGACCCCCGCCTTGATCGACCTTCCCCTGGGGTTTAGCCGGCTCCTCCTCCGCAAGGAGGGCTTTCGGGATTATTCCTACTTTCTGGACCTCCCCAGGCCGGCCGGTCTTGACCTGACCATCCCCCTAAGCCGGGGGGACACCCGGCGGACCGGCTACCAAAGTTTAAGCCGGCAGGAGTATTACCGCTCCCTGGGGATCTTTTTTCTCTCCGTGCCCCTCACTCTGTTTTTTTACTCAAGCTATGGTATTAACTTTGGGGCTTACCGGAGGGAGTACCTGACCTACGGGGCCACTGCGGAGGCCTACCGGTTTTACGATCTTTCGCATATCTATTACTACGGTACTTTGGCTTCCCTGGGAATTAATGTTATTCTTCTGGTTAATACCGGGCTGACGGCCTACCGCTACGTCCGGGCGGCGGGGCTGGATTTTAAGGCCCCCTAGGGTCTCCCCGGGGGTCAACAAGGAGTGATTTTGGAAAAGAAAAATCTGGGTTTTTTTCTGCGCCGGTTATTTTCGCCGGGAAGTTTTGATGATGAGGTTTTTGAAGAACTAACGGATATCCTAATTGCCGGCGATCTGGGGGCCAAAGAGGCGGTGGAAATTACCGCCCTGCTGCGCCAAAGGGTCCGGGAAAATCATCCCAGGGACAAGGAGGAGGTTATCCGGCTTCTCCGGGATATTCTGGGGGAAAACCTCAAGGGGGAAACCCTTTCCCTTTCTCCGGGGGTTATGAACATCTTTCTCATCCTGGGGGTCAACGGCGTGGGGAAAACCACCACCCTGGCTAAACTGGCCCGGTATTACCAGCAAAAGGAGGGCGCCCGTCCGGCCCTGGCCGCGGGGGATACCTTTCGGGCGGCCGCGGCGGATCAGCTAAAGATTCACGGGGAAAGGCTGGGAATCCGGGTGATTGCCCAGGGCCCCGGCGCCGACCCCGGAGCGGTGATCTACGACGCCCTCACCAGCGCCCTTGCCAAGGGGGAGAACCTCATCCTGGCGGACACCGCGGGGCGGATGCATAACAAAGAAAACCTCCTCCGGGAGCTGCAAAAGATTCACCGGGTCATTCAGTCCCGGTGCGAAGGGGCCAACTACAAAAAGATCCTGGTGATTGACGCCACCACCGGGCAGAACGGTTTCCGCCAGGCCGAAACCCTCCACGAAGCGGTGGGGGTGGACGGAATCATCCTCACCAAGACGGATTCCTGCGCCAAGGGGGGCATCGCCTTTTCCATCTGCCGGGAACTGGGGATTCCCTTTTTCTTTACCGGTACCGGGGAGTCCTACGACTCCCTGGAAGTTTTTGACCGGAAGGGGTTTCTGGACGCCCTGTTAACCCCATGAAGAAGCTCCTCCTCCGGGCGGTCTTAACCGGAACGGTCCTCACCGCCGCCGCCCTGGAGATCTACCGTTCCAACTCCCTGGGGATGAGTCTGGAGAGTCTGGACGGGGTTTTAACCCGGGAGGGGGAGTATAGCCTAACCCTGGAAACCAACCCCAGGGACGAGGTGATCAAAACCCTCTATAACGGGCGGCGGGTCGAAAAAACCTGGACCCAGGTCTACCTCGACGGAGCGCTGGCCGAGGAGCGGGAAGAATCCCAGGGCCTGGTGAGCCGGTCCTTCTACCAGGAGGGTCTCCTGGTCCGGGAGAGCCGGGAGGAAGAAGGGCTGGAGGGGGAAAGCCGGGAGTATGAATACCAAAACCGGCGGCTTCGCCAGGTAACTTTCCTCCGGGGAGGGGAGGTCCTCTACCGGGACCGTTACCGGCTGGACCCCGCGGGAAGGCTCCTCCGGATTCAGCGGGAATTTCCCTCCGGGGAAAGCCAGGGGGTGGCCTACCTGTTCGGGGACCGGGGGCTCATCCGGGAGAGCTACCGGGAGGGGGACCGGGAAGAAATTTTCCTCTCCGGCGCCGGGGGGCCCGGACGGTACGACCGTCAGGAAAGGCGGGGGACGGAGGTACTGGGGGAAGATCGGTGGGAAAACCGGGATGGCCGGCCGGTCCGGATTGAAACCCGGCCCTCCCAGGGGCTGCAAATCCTTTGGGAGTACGACGGGGAGGACCGGCTTCTCCGGGAAACCCGGACCCGGCTTTCCCCGGAAGACCCCTCTCCCCTGGAAGTCCGGGAGTACCGCTGGGAGGAGGACCGGCTTGTGGAACTCACCGTCCGGACTCCGGGCCGCCGGGAGACCTACGGGTACGAATACTCAGAGGAGGGAAGGCGGGAAGTAATGAAAAAGTATGTTAACCGGCTCCTGGTTTTGGCGGTTTATTACGAGGATGAAACGGTCCGGTGGGAGGAGATCTACCGGGACGGCCGACTCCTGGCCCGGGTGCGTTACGAGAACGATATCCCCGTGGAGACGGAGCTTCCCTCGGCCTCCGATTTTTCCGGGAGTCCCGAACTGTGAAGGCCCCCCGGCGCCGCGGATGGCCTTCCGCCTGGATCTTCTTCGTGGCCCAGCGTTACCTCCGGGTAAAGCGGCGTACCTCCGGGGTTAACTCCGCCCTTTTAGCCATTCTGAGCCTTACCGTGGGGGTTATGGCCCTCCTCACGGTTCTCTCGGTGATGAACGGCTTTCAGTTGGATTTTATCGAAGACATCCTGGAAATAAGCTCCTTCCACCTCCGGCTTACCCCGGAGCTCAACCCCGGAACGGAGGAAGCCTCAGATCCTTCCCTGCCCGCCCCCCCGGATCCGGAGCTGATCAACCTCCTCACCGCCAACCGGGAGGTTCTTTCGGTTCTGCCCTTCCGGGATATTCAAACCCTCATCCGGGGGGATAAGGGGAACTGGACCCCCTGCCTTATCCGGGCCCTCCCGGAAAACACCGCCGCCCTGGACCCCGGCTTTGTCCGGCAGTTGGGGCTGGCCCAGGGAAGCCTCAACTTAAGCGCCCCGGACAGCCTGATCATAGGCCGGGAGATGGCCTACCGTCTGGGGGTGCGGGTGGGGGACAAGCTTGGCCTGGTGGCCATGGCGGGGGAGAATTTTGCCCTCCTTTCCCCCTCCACCCGGGATTTTACCGTGACGGGAATCTTCCATTCCGGGTATTACGAGTTTGACTACTCCCTGGCCCTGGTTTCCTTTGCCGGAGCCGGGGTTCTCCGGGATTCCCAAAAACTGACCTACGGCGTCAAGCTCCGGGACCGTTACCGGGACCGGCAGTTTTTAACCGCCCTGGATAAACTGGGGGAAAACTATGCCCGGCTTTCCGGGGAGGATGTCCGGCTAAAGGCCGTTTCCTGGCGGGAGTACAACCGGGCTTTCTTCGGGGCTCTTAAAATGGAAAAAAACGCCATGATGATCCTGGTGGGCCTTATTTTTCTGGTGGTGGGGATGAACATCTATCACTCTCAAAAGCGCAATGTTCTGGAACGCCAGGAGGAGATCGGGATTTTCCGGGCCCTGGGGGGCAGCCCGGAAAAAACAAGGCGGATCTTTTTGCTTGAGGGGGCCCTCATCGGAATCTTCGGGGCCAGCCTGGGAACCCTCCTGGGAATGCTGATCAGCCGGAACATTCAGGAGATCTTTACCCTGGTGGAAAACCTGGTTAACCTGGGCATCGGGGGCTACTTTAGCCTGCTGGGACAGGCCGGAGGGGAGACCCTTAAGGAGGCTCCGGGATTCTTCCTGTTCCCCGCCATTCCCGTGCGGATCATCTTTCGGGAGGCCGTGATGATACATCTTTTTGCCTTTTTGTCAAGCCTCCTGGCGGCCTACTTTGCCTCTTTAAGGGTAACCGAGATCAATCCTTCCCGGGTACTCCGCTATGAATAACTTTAATCCGGAGGGCGGCATGAATCTTGTGGAGATCCATCATTTACAAAAGAGCTTTTTAAGCGGTTCGGAAATTCTGCCGGTGCTGCAGGACCTGGATTTTTGTCTGGAGGAGGGGAAAACCGCCCTGATTACCGGGGAGAGCGGTTCGGGGAAGAGTACCTTTTTAAGCATCCTGGGGGGGCTGGATAACTGCGAGGCCGGGCAAATTCTGGTGGAAGGCCGGGATATTGCCGGCCTGGGAGAAGAAAAACTTTCAGTTTACCGGAGAGACAAGATCGGCTTTATTTTCCAGTTTCACCATTTAATGAAAGATTTTACCGCCCTGGAAAATGTTTTTCTGCCCCTCTACATGACGGGGGAAAAAAAGAAAAGGGCCCTGGAACGGGCGGAACACTGGCTTGGGGAGGTGGGGCTGTCGGATCGGAAGAATCACTTTCCCGCCCAGCTTTCCGGGGGGGAACGCCAAAGGGTGGCGGTGGCCCGGGCCCTGGTTAAAGACCCGGCGCTGATCCTGGCGGACGAGCCCACGGGAAACCTTGACGAGGGCAACTCCCGGCAGGTGGAGGACCTCCTTTTCAGCCTGGTTAGGGAAAAGCAAAAAACCCTGGTGC
This sequence comes from Spirochaetales bacterium, assembly GCA_031273605.1. Lineage (GTDB taxonomy): Bacteria > Spirochaetota > Spirochaetia > UBA9216 > UBA9216 > JAISRN01. Next base: position 10,750 of record JAISRN010000104.1, read on the forward strand.
TGGTTACCCATGATCCCTTTCTGTCCCGCCGGGGGGACCGGCATCTTCATCTGGAACGGGGAAGGCTTACGGAACAATGAGCTTAAAAGGGGAATTCTTTATTGCCCTCAGGAATTTTCAAAACTACCGCCGGGGGGCCTTAAGTTACCGGAGTCTGGCGGCGGGGGTCCTGACCATAGCCTTCTCCATGCTCCCGGTGCTGGTGGTGCTGGAGGTTTCTTCGGGGATGATCGAGGGGATCACCCGGCGCTATGTGGAGGTGGGGAGCTTCCACCTTCAGGCGGGGGTTTACGGAACCTCCCTGCCGGAAGAGGCCGAAGAACTGCAAGCCCGGCTTGAGGAGATCCCCGGCCTTTTGTCCGTGGTTCTCCTGGTTCAGGGCAACGGACTGGTCTACTCCTCCACCTCCCGGGCGGGAACCCAGGTCCGGGGGGTGGAGGGTTCCTACTACCGGCGGGACCCGGAATTCAGCCGCTACCTGTCGATGACCGCCGGGGACTTTGACTTTGGGGAGGACCGCCGGGGCCTGGTTTTAAGCCGCCCCATGGCGGAGGAACTGGGGCTGGAGGTGGGCGCCCCGGTAAAGCTCCTCATAGCCCGGACTTCCGCGGCCACGGGGCGTACCATCCTTAGGCCGGGAAACTACTATGTTTCCGGGATTTTTAGCACCGGCTACAGTGAACTGGACCTGCTCACCATCTACATGGACAAGGATCAGGCCCTGTCGGCCTTTGGCGCCGAGGGAACCCTGCACTTTGGCTTTAAAACCGGGGATTACACCCAGGATCTGGCCCCCCTTCAGCGGGAGATCCGCCGCGTCCTTCCCTCCGAATGGTACCTCATTCCCTGGCGGGAGATGGACCGTTCCCTTTATCAGAACCTGGCTTCCACTAAGGCCATGCTCCTCTTCATCATGGTCATCATTATCCTGGTGGCCGCGGTCAACACATCCTCCTCCATGCTCAACATGGTCATGGAGCGGCAGGAGGAGATTGGGATTCTCAAAAGCCTGGGGATGAGCCCCGCCTCGGTGGAGAGGGAGGTTTTCTTTTCCGGCCTCATCATCGGCTTTTTGGGAATCCTCCTGGGCAATGTTATGGGGCTGCTCCTGGCGGTGAATATTAACTCCCTCATTTCCTTCATTGAGTCCCTCATCAACGGGGTTTTCCGGCTTTTTAATCAGGAGGCCTTTACCCTGCTCAACCCCCAGTACTACCTGGAAATCATCCCCATTAGAATCCCCCTTCCGGAGACCCTGCTTATCGGCGGCCTCACCATGACGTGCTGCCTCCTGGCCTCCTACTTCCCCGCCCGCCGGGCCGGAAGAACCCCCCCCCTGGAGGTGATCCGGCGGCGCTAGCCCTTAAAGGGACTTTTAAAAAAAACCCCGGAAGTTGTCCCCCCGGCGGTATACTTTTTTTGGGGGATTATGTATATTAATAACGAAGGAGTCAGGCAAAAAGTCCTATGAAATGTTTTTTTTGCGGAAATGATGAGGCGGTGATTAATATCCGCCAGATAATCGGAAACGATGTTAAGGACATCAGCCTTTGCCGTTCCTGCGCCGTGGAAAGGGGCATTGTGGGCAAGGATAATAAAATTGAACTGCCCATGGAAAAGATTTTAGCCGGCCTGTTGTTTTCCGGCAAACGGGAGGGGGCCGCCGAAAAATCCGCCTCCCCCGCCTGCCCCGGCTGCGGCTGCCGGCTTCAGGATATTTTTAAGGAAGGCCGGATTGGCTGCCATGAATGTGCCAGCCTCTTTCATCAGGAAATTCTTAAGTACCTTGGCCGCCGGGGCCGGGATGCGGGGTACCGGGGCAAGCTTCCTAAAAAATTGCAAACCGTTAAAACCTACCTTTTCGACCGCCAGGCCCTTAAAGCGGAGCTTAGGGAGGCCCTTAACACGGAAAATTACGAAACCGCCGCCAAGATTAGGGACCAGATCCACCTTATCGAGGCCAGCGAGGGGGCGGGACGGGGAGGGACTGATGCCGGAATGGTATGAGAGCGCCGGCAAGGATTCCGGGGTTATTGTGTCTTCCCGGGTGCGGATGTCCCGGAATTTGGCGGGCCACCGGTTCCCCGGCTTTCTGGCCCTGGAGGAGGAGCGGGCGGTTCAGCAAAAGATTCTCGAAGCCTTCCGCCGGGCGGGGGAGGATTTTGTCCCCCTGGCCCTGGAAAACCTTAAGCCCTTTGAGCGCCGGCTTTTGCTCGAAAAAAAGCTCATTTCCCAGGACTTTGCCCTTAACTCGGAAAACATCCTCATCCTCAACCCCCAGCGGGATTTTTCGGCCATGATCAACACCTCGGATCACCTGAGGATGGCCCGGCTGGCCCCGGGGCTGGAACTGAGGAACCTCCTGGTTTGGCTTATGGAACTGGACGACAAACTGGAAGAGAACATTGATTTTGCCGTGGATATGGACTTAGGCTACCTTTTTTCCGGCCTGGACAACCTGGGAACCGGGGTGGGCCTCTCCATCCTGGCCCACCTTCCCGCCCTGGTTAAAACCGGCCACATCGACAAGGTCTTAAAGGCCATGCTCCATGCGGATTTTCAAGTCCGGGGCTTTATAGGGGATTCCGAGGACTCCCTGGGCCAGTTCTTTCTGATCGAGGCCCGGATGCTTCCGGGGCTTTCGGAGTGGGAAAATCTGGAAAAACTTGAAAAACTGGCGGAACAGATTAACCACTACGAGCGGCTGGCCCGGCAGGACCTTTTAAACGATCCGCCGGAACTGGAAGACCGGATTTTCCGGGCGGTGGGGCTTTTGAACTCCTGCCGCCTTTTAGAGTATAATGAAAGTGTGGAGCTTATTTCTTCCCTGCGGCTGGGAACCGTGATGGGAATTCTGGATCACCGGCTGGATGTGTTTAACTCCCTTTTGATTCTCTGCCAGCCCTGTCATATTCAGGAGAGGCTTTTGAAAAAAGGAAAAAGAACCGACGAGGGGGCCGCCAATCAGGAACGGGCCCAGTTGTTTAGGGATTTTCTCATAAAAGAAGGCAGCCATGTTTAGGGGATTAACGCAGAGAGCGCAAAGGGTGCTCACGATCTTTGCCCAGGAAGAAGCCAAGAGGTTACACTCGGATCAGCTCTATCCTGAGCATGTTGTTTTGGCCATCCTCAAGGACGGGGATGGCCTGGGGGTAGAAATTCTCCGCCGGGCCAACATCCATCCCATGGGGCTCCAGTTGGAGATCGAAAAAAACTTTCCCCAGCGGGGGAGCGGTTACATTTTGGGGAATGTGCCCCCCTCCAAGCGGGGCAAGGATTTTCTGGAAAGCTCCGCCGAGGAGGCAAAGACCCTGGGTTTCGAGTACATCGGCACGGAGCACATGATTTTAGCGGCGGCCCGGGAAACGGGAAGCCTGGTGGCCCGCTATCTGGAAAAATTCCGCATTACCGTGGAGGACCTGCGGATGACCGTGATGGACCTCCGGGGAAGCCGGCAGAAGGTCTCCGCGGACGTTATTCAAATTAAAAAGAAAAGCTCCCTCCGCCCCGGCGGGAAAACCGCCACCCCCACCCTGGACGAATTTACCCGGGACATCACCGCCCTGGCCCGGGAGAACAAACTGGACCCGGTGATAGGGCGGAACACCGAAATTGACCGGCTCATCCAGATTTTAGCCCGGCGGAACAAGAACAACCCCGTTTTAATCGGCGAGCCCGGGGTGGGGAAAACCGCCATTGTCGAAGGGCTGTCCCAAAAGATCATTGACGGGGCCGCCCCCGAGGTGCTTATGGATAAGCGGGTCCTCACCCTGGACCTGGCCTCCCTCATTGCCGGAACCAAGTACCGGGGGGAGTTTGAAGAACGGCTAAAAAAGGTGATGCGGGAGATTAACTCCTCGGGCAACGTGATCCTTTTTATCGATGAACTCCATACCATCATTGGGGCCGGAGGAGCGGAGGGGGCCATAGACGCCTCCAATATGTTTAAACCGGCCCTCTCCCGGGGGGAGATCCAGTGCATCGGCGCCACCACCTTAAACGAGTACAAAAAATACATCGAAAAGGATGCGGCCCTGGAGCGGCGGTTTCAGACCATCTTTGTTAAGGAATCCTCGGTGGAGGATACCATCGTGATTCTCGAGGGGATCAAGAACCGCTACGAAGATTTTCACAATGTTACCTACACCTCCGAAGCCCTGGAAGCCGCCGCCAAGCTGTCCGCCCGGTACCTTTCCGAGCGCTTTCTGCCGGATAAGGCCATTGACCTGATTGACGAGGCGGGCTCAAAAATGCGAATCCGCAGCGCCGTTTTTCCCCAGGAGATAGTCGATCTGGAAATGGAAGTGGGAAACCTTAATCAGGAAAAGAATTCCCTGGTAAGCAGCCAGGATTACGAAAAGGCCGCGGCGGTCCGGGACAAGATACACCACCTCAAAGACCTGATTGACGAAAAAAAACGAAACTGGAAGGAAAACCTTAAAACCGAACGGGACATTGTGGATAAAGAACACATTCAGGCGGTGCTGGCGGCCATTACCGGAATTCCCCTTTCCCGCATGGCGGAAACCGAAATGGAAAGGCTTATCCATGTGGAAAGGGAGCTTCACAAAAGCATCGTTGGGCAGGAGGAGGCCATTGAGGTTATTGCCTCGGCCATCCGGCGCTCCCGGACGGGCCTAAGCTCCCCCCGGCGGCCCATGGGTTCCTTTATCTTTCTGGGCCCCACGGGGGTGGGGAAAACCTATTTGGCCAAAACCCTGGCGGAGTATCTCTTTGGGGATCAGAACGCCCTTATCCGGATTGATATGTCCGACTTTATGGAAAAGCATAATATCTCCCGGCTGGTGGGGGCGCCTCCGGGATACGTGGGCTACGAGGAGGGGGGGCTCTTAACCGAAAAGATCCGCCGCCGGCCCTACTGTGTCGTTCTTTTGGATGAAATTGAAAAGGCCCACCCCGATGTCTTTAACCTTTTGCTTCAGGTTTTGGAGGAAGGGGAACTTCAGGACAACCTGGGGCACAAGGTTTCCTTCCGGAATGCGGTTTTGATCATGACCTCCAACGCGGGGGTCCGGGAGATCAGCCGGGATGTTTCCCTGGGCTTTAAAACCGGCGAGTCCTCCCTGGACTACAAAGAAATTAAGGCCCTGGCCATGAACGAGATTAAGCAGAGATTCCGCCCGGAGTTTCTTAACCGGGTGGACGAGGTGATCGTTTTCCACAGCCTTGACCGGGAGCAGTTGGAGCAGATCTTTGATATGCTTTTTTCCGAAGTTTCCCTGCGGCTTTTGGAAAAAAACTTTTCCTTAAGTTTAAGCCCCCTTGCCCGGCGGCGCCTGGTGGACAAGAGCTTCGACGCCAAGTACGGCGCCCGGCCCCTTAGGCGGATAATTCAAAAGGAGGTGGAAGACCCCCTTTCGGTGGCCCTGTTGAAGGGGGACATTGAATCCGGGGATGATATTCTTCTGGAGCTAAAGGATGAAAAAATCACCATCACGGTAAACAAAAAAAAGCCGGTTCCCGAAACCGTACAGAGCTGATTCTTGTATGAATTTTGAAGCCTTTGTCCTGGGCTGCGGGGGGATGATGCCCCTGCCCGGACGCTTCCTAACCTCGGTGCTTTTGAGGAGGGAGGGGGACCTCTTTCTCTTTGACGCGGGGGAGGGAACCCAGGTCTCCCTGCGAAAACTCAACCTGCGGTGGAAAAAGATTTCCGCCATTTTTATTTCCCATACCCACGCCGACCATGTTACGGGGCTGCCCGGCCTTCTGATGCTCACCTCCCAGGTGGACCGGGAAGAGCCCCTCTACATCTACGGTCCGCCTAAAATAAAAGAGTACGTGGATAGCAGCCGGCGGGTTTTGGATATGTACATTAACTACGAGATCATCGTGCAGGAGATTCGGGAACCGGGAATCCTGCAGTCCGGGGAGGATTACCGGATCCGCTGCTTTGGGCTGCGCCATTCCAAACCCTGCCTGGGCTATACCCTGGAAGAACACAGCCGGCCGGGGGTGTTTTACCCGGAAAAGGCCCTGGCCCTGGGGGTGGACCGGGGGCCCCTTTTTTCCCGGCTTCAGGCCGGGGAAACCCTGGTTTTGGAAGGGGACCGCCTGGTTCGGCCGGAGGATGTGATGGGCCCCCCCAGGCCGGGGCGGAAATTTTCGTTTATCACCGACACCGCGTATTTAAGCGATGTGTACCGGGAAGTGGCGGCCTCGGACCTTCTCATCTGCGAGGGGATGTTCTGCCGGGATTTGGAAGCCGACGCCCGGGAAAAACTCCACCTTACCTCAACCCAGGCGGCCCAAATTGCCAGGGACGCCGGGGTCCGCCGCCTGGGACTTATCCACTACAGCCCCCGCTACACCAAGCGGGACCTCCCCAAGCTCCTGGAAGAGGCCCGGGAGATTTTTCCCGACACCTTTCTCACCACCGACGGCCAGGCCCTGGAACTGCCCAACCGGGAGGAGTGAGCAGCCCAGAAATTGCAAAAATGCAGGATAAACGCATAGAATTTTTTCTTAATGGAATTTAGATAAAATCATAGAGAAATTAAGATTTTTAACCACGGACGACACAGACATCACGGACAAAAGCGGGAATTTTGAACAAAGAGTCCGTGTGGCCGACTTTTTCCCTCTTTGGGGGAAAAAGTGGTTAATTTCTTTGTTTTTTCAGATTTTCATTTCTATGCGTTTATCCTGGCAAAAATGCAGGGCCAGCGCATATAAACTTTGGACCTCTTACAAATCCCGCAAAACCACATAACTTATGAAGAAAATGAACCGCGAAGATTATATGATATTTGTAAAAGTGGTATCCTGTATCCGA
>JAISRN010000113.1 GCA_031273605.1 Spirochaetales bacterium
GTCTTGTTGTTAACCGCGATTTAAATGGTCTTATTCGCCTTGTAGTAAAGGACAGCGTTAAAAAAAAATGAAACCGCGGCAAGGGCTCTCAATTTAATTGTTGAGCTTTTTTCCCGGAAACTTGAGGGCCGGTTTCCAGACAAAACCAATGTTTTATATGAACCTGATCCGCTAAACGTATTAGAGAACACGGCTCATTTTTTGTTGCCCGGCTTTCCTAATGTCATTATTGCCGACAGGCTTATTAATTCCAGTGATTGGCTGTCTATTGAACCGATAAAAGGAAATCACCACAGGATTATATTCTATTCCGTAAAAGGCGGGGTTGGACGTTCTACCGCATTAGCGGCTTCCGCATGGGCTTTGGCGGAAGAAGGCAGAAAAGTAATGGTTATTGACCTCGATCTTGAGTCTCCCGGTCTTTCCAGCAGCTTATTACCGGAAGACAAATGCCCCATGTATGGCGTTATTGACTGGCTTGTAGAAGATTTGGCAGATAATGAACAGATCGTGTTTGATGATATGGTAAGCGTCAGTGATTTATCCAGAAACGGGGAAATATTTGTAGTTCCGGCCCATGGAAAAGATCCGGGCGAATATATAGCAAAACTCGGCAGAGCCTGGGTTTCTAAATTAATAGGGAACAGGGTAGAAACATGGCAAAAACGCCTTTCGAGGTTAATTGATGATCTGGAAAAGAAATGGAAACCCGATATTGTGTTAATTGATTCCCGGGCGGGCATAGACGAAATATCCGCGGCTTGTATCAGCAGTTTGGGGGCGGAGTTGATATTGCTTTTTGCTGTTGATAGTAACCAACATTGGACCGGATATGACATTCTTTTTAAAAGATGGGGTTATAATGAAGCCTTTCGGCAAGTCAGGGATCGTTTACAAATAGTCGGCGCAATGATTCCTGAAAAAGATGATGATAAATATAAAGAGCTATTATGTGAACACGCCTGGAATTTATTTACCGCCGGATTATATGAAACCGTAAATCCCGAAAATAGTTATTTAGAACCGATCAATTATGACAAAAATGACAGGGAAGCGCCCCATTATCCATGGCCCATTTTATGGAATACCGGTTTCTCCGTATTGTCTAATTTATATGAACCATTAGCAGAACCAACAAAAAAACCGCTGATCATGGCGGTTTTTGGTCCGCTTATTGAAAATTTAAAGATGGTATTTTGATATGGACAACATAGAACTAAAAAATGTCCGCGAAGCGATTATCAACGCAATTCCGCAGGAGCTTTTTACGGAAGGGTATGATGTAAAACCTGGACAGATATATTTTCCCCCTGCTCATGAAAAATCATTGAAGCTGTATACAAATTTGATTGTAGGGGGCCGGGGTGTTGGAAAATCAATGTGGACTTCCGCTCTGGCCGATGAACAGAAGCGCACAATAATACGAGTTAACGTTCCTGAACTGGAAAACACAAAAGTACAAATAGGCTTTTCCGCCGTTGACAGGCCGGAAGATTATCCTTCACTTGAAACAATAGCAATGCTATTGGATAGCGGTATCAAGCCCTATGAAATGTGGCAGACGGTAATTTTGCGGTGGCTTGTGAAAGAGACAAAGGATACTATACCGGTTAATGAGTGGAAAGAAAGCATTATATGGGTAAGAAATAATCCTGAAAAATGGGTTAAAATTATAACCAATGCGAATGATATTTTAAAAAATAAAAATATCAACGGTTTGATACTTTTTGACGCTCTTGACCGTTCAAGTAATGATTGGGCTTCTATGGACAATATTGTACGGGATTTATTGCGCATCGCTATCCGTCTCAAATCATTTTCTAACATTCATTTGAAAATATTCCTGAGGAAAGATCAATATGACAGGGATACAACTGATTTTCCTGATTCTTCAAAATTAAAGTCAACCATGGCTGAATTAACATGGTCATTAGAGGACTTACATGGATTGCTGTGGCAGTATTTTCTCAATGCGGACAATGGACATCGCGATACGTTTCATTCAATATACAAGAAAGTAACAGGGCACGAGCCTGTTTCAGAAAACAATTATTGCTCCCTAAATGACGATATTAAACGGGACAATTTCTATTTGAAAAAATTATTTGAAGAATTGGCCGGCCCCTGGATGGGCAAAGATATAAGAAGGGGGGTTCCCTATCTATGGTCTGTGGGTCATTTGGCGGATGGTAGAAAGCAGGCATCACCCCGTTCTTTCTTGTCGGCAATACGAAACGCCGCGGAGGATTCTTTGAGCAAAGACAATCCGTATCCATTGTTTTATGGAAGCATCAAGCTGGGTGTTCAAAATGCTTCACAAATCAGGATAAACGAACTGGCGGAAGATTATAAATGGGTTAAACACATCTGTGATCCCCTGCAGAGGATGAATGTACCGGTTGAGTTTTCAGAAATATCCCAACGCTGGGATGAAAAGTATCCAAACGGTCCCACGGATATTCCTTTTGCAGGATTACCGCCGCAATTCATTGAAAAAGGCTGGGAAGGCATTAAAGACGAATTAATACGGTTAGGTATATTCGAAGAAAATCAAGACAAGCGGATAAATATGCCTGACTTATACCGCATAGGATTTGGTTTAGGAAGGAAGGGCGGCGTGCCGCCGTTAACAAAACAATAGAAACATACGGACGCTTACCCCTTCACCTTTCCTGTTTTCCGTGGTGATCCTCCTTCGGGTTCACCCTTTGTGTCCTCCGTGGTCCGAATTGTTCATCCTTATCCTGCCTAAAGGCCCAGGTAGGCTTCCTTGACTGTGGGGTTATCAAGCAGTTCTTTTCCGGTTCCGGTCAGGATAATCCTGCCGGTTTCCAAAACGTAGGCCCGGTCGGCAATCTGTAAAGACTGGCGGGTATTTTGTTCGATCAGCAAAATACTCATGTTGTTTTGATTAAGTTCTTTTATGATCTTAAAAAGGGTTTCAATAATTTTGGGGGCCAGGCCCAGGGAAAGTTCATCTATCATCATAAGTTCCGGTTCGCTCATCAGGCCCTGCCCCAGGGCAATCATCTGCTGCTCCCCTCCGGAAAAAGTGGAAGCAATGCGGCTTGAGTTTTCTTTTAACACCGGAAACAGGGCGTAGACCTTTTCCAGATTAGCCTCGACCCGTTTTTTGTCTTTGCGGTAATGATAGGCCCCCAGGCACAGGTTTTCCCGGGCGGTTAAGCTGCGGAAAAGCTGCCGCCCCTCCGCCACCAGGCACAGCCCCCGGCTGACAATGGTGTAAGAAGCCGCTCCGCCGATCTGGGTTCCCTTAAAATTGATCGCCCCGGCCTGGGGCTTGTTCATCCCCATAATCGTCCGCAGCAGGGTGGACTTTCCGGAACCGTTGGCCCCCACCACCACCACCAGTTCCCCCTGGTTCACATAAAGGCTTAGATCCTGGAGAATATGCAGCCCGCTTAAGATCACATTAAGATTGGATATCTCTAGAAGCATCGTAGTCCTCCCCAAGGTAAGCCTTGATGACCAGCGGGTTTTGAGTTACCGATTCCGGGGTTCCCTGGGCAATAACGTGTCCGTATTCCAGCACGTAAATCTTGGTACAGAGACTCATAATAACCCGCAGAACGTGTTCAACAATAAAAAGGGTAATCCCTAATTCGCCGTGCACCCTCCGGATAAGATCAAGCATCCGCTGAATCTCCGTGGGAACCAGGCCCGCAAAAAGCTCGTCAAGCAAAAGCAGCTCGGGCCCCGTCGCCAGGGCGGCGGCTAATTCCGCCTTCTTCCGCTCAAACATATTAAGCCCGCTTATCTTTAGCTTTTCTCTGCCCGCAAGGCCCGTAAAATTTATCATTTCCAGGGCCAGAGCCCTTGCCTGGGCTTTGGTTTTTTTGCGGCAGTAGGCCCCCATAAGAACCGATTCTTCTAATGAAATATTAGTAAAAAGCTGGGCGTGCTGAAAAGTGCAGGTTATCCCCAGGCGGCAAATTTTGTGGGTCATCTTTCCCGAAAGGCTTTGGCCCTTAAAAAAAATCCGCCCTTCACTTAAGGGGTTAAAGCCCACTATGGATTTAAAAATGGTGGACTTGCCGGCCCCGTTTGGCCCGATGAGCCCCACAATGTCGCCTTTTTCAATTTCCATGTTAATGTGATCGTTAGCCACCAGGCCGCCGAAACGGGTAGTGGCGTTTTCAATTTTTAGCAGCATGTCTATCCCCCGGTTTTTCAAAAAAAGAAGCCAGGCCGGCGGGTTTTACCAGGGCCATGAGAATCAGGATAAGGGCGTAGATCACCACCGAAAGGGGGGCCAGACCGGAAGGCATGCTGCCCCGGATATATTCGTCCATGATGATAAGCAGGCAGCCGAGCACGGGCCCCCAGACGGAATTGATTCCCCCGACTATGGACACCATCATAATTTTGAGAGAATAAGCGCCGGAAAAAACTTCGGAATTATTGCTCATAAGATGAAAGGCGTAAAAGGAACCGCAGAGGCCGGCCATGGAGGCGCTTAAAACGGTGGAGAGGATCCGCCAAAAAGGAACATTGGAACCCAGGGCCGCCGCCAGGCTGGGATTTTCTCTGGTGGTAACAAAACAGGTGCCGGCTTTGCTGCGCCGCAGAAAAACATAAAAAATCATTGACAGGACCGCAATGCCCAGGGCGATAAAGTAAAGGGTACGCTTGGGCAGAAGGTAGGCCCGGGGCATGGAAATGCCCGAGGAACCGCCGGTAAGGGACACCCATTGGACAGACAGGGAATAAATAGTGGCGGATAATCCGATAAGGGCCATGGTAAAGTAAAGGCCCGACAACTTGGAGGATATGCCGCCGATGATAACCGCAAGGATAATGTTTAAAATGAGGCCCGCCAGGATTCCCGCTATTACCGGCCCCTGAAAACGGGTGAGGGTAATGGTTATGCCGTAAACCCCCAGGCCGAAAAATGCCGAATGGGCTATTGAAAAAAGCCCCGTCATGGCGCCGATGTTCCAGGACTCCCCCAGGGCTATGTACATAAAAGCCATGATCCCGATGGTCATAAGCCGGCGGTTTTTGGTAACGGGAATATACAAAATTAAGATCACCGCCGACAGGAGGAGGATCGCACCAATCAGCTTCCTGGGTTCCCTGACAAAGGCCAGGGCTTTTGGTTGAAGGTTCATCATTTATCCTAAAACGCCCGGACCACGTTTTTGTTTTTGGTAAAAATTCCGTAGGGCCGGATTAAAAGAATAAGCACAAAAAGCAGGTAAAGAAGGGGGTCCTGAAACCGGGCCCCCAGGATTGCCATAATGAGGGAGGGCACAACCCCGATAAAGATGCCGGAAAAAAAGGCCCCCCACATATTCCCCAGGCCGGCGGAGATGCAGACAATAAAGGCCAGGTTTTGCAGATAGTCGCCAAAGACGGGGGTTACGGGAAACATAACCATCAGCATAATCCCCGAAACCCCTATCAGGCAGCAGCTTAAGGAAAAGGCCAGATCCAGGATATGGGAAGTGTTGATTCCAAAAACGGCGGCAATCTCCCGGTTCTGCACCACCGCCCTGATGGCGATTCCCTGCCAGGTTTTGGTAAGAAAAAGATGAAAGCCCAGTAGAATGGCCGCGGCCAGCCCAAAGCAGCCTAACTGGATAAGCCCGATGCTGATTTCCGGGTGAAGGAAAAGCCGCTTTTCCAGAATGGCCAGATCCCTGGGATAGGAAGAGCAAAAAAATGAAACCCCATTAATAACGATCATGGAAATCCCCATGGTACAGAGAATCTGGGTTCCGAAATTGCCGGTTTTTAAAACGGTTTTGCGGAGCAGAATGCCAAAAGCCGCGTTGATAAGCAGAATGAGCGCCACCGCCGCCGCCACCGGCAAATGCCAAACCGCAATGGTGTAATAGGTGAGGTACATAGAAAGCATGATAAAGGCCCCGTACGAAAAGTTAGCAAAATTAAGGGCCCCCGCCTGAAAGGTAAAGGCGCTGGAAAACAATCCGTAGACCCCTCCGGTTAACATTCCGTTCAGAATAATGGAAATATAGGCCGTAACACCCATGGCGGCTCCTTTGCTTGCTAAGGGGACAATCAACCCGCCCCGCCGCAGAGCGGCCGGGGCATGGCTGATCTTACAAGGTAAAATAAATTTAAATCAGCGTATCCAGGGAATCCGGGCTTCCCGGGTGGCAAGTTCGGCGGGGAAAATGCACCGGTAATCCCCGTCTACCCACTGGTTAAGGAGCAGCACATCGGACCGGACATTGTTATTAAGTTCATCAAACTTTACCCCCCAATACCAGGGAAGAACGCCGTATTCAATGTCCAGGGCCTTTACCGTATCCGCCAGCAGTTTGGTGTCTTCCCATTGGGAGGGGTCCACCTGCTCCAGAACGGCTTTGTAGAGAAACATAGCCGCATAGGCCTGAAGGGCGTGGGTTAGGGGTTTGCGCCCGTGTTTGGCCTCAAAATCGGCGGTAAAGCGGGCCAGCCCCGGAACGGCGCTTTCTTTTATGGAGGGATTGATGAAAGAAAGGGAAATGGCGCCGTTGGAAATTTCGTTCCCCAGGTCCGCAAAGGAAGGTTCATCATAAAAGATGCCCCCCGCAATGGTTACCGGAGGGGTATAGCCCATTTCGTACATTTTTTTCTGGAAGGGATTGCCGTCCATGGTGATCTGAAAGGGAACCAGAATATCATACTCGGTGTTCATAAGTTTAGTAATGATGGGAACAAAGTCCTTGGTTTGAACGGGATAGGATTCCTTTAAAACAATGTTGGCCCCCAAAGCCCTGGCGGTCATTTCAAAAGGAACCACTATGGGCTCCACCGCCGAGTTGGTGATAATGGCAATGCGAAGATCCTTAGGCTCTTTGCCAAGGTACTCCCGGCCTATGCTTATGCAGTGCTGGGCCAGGCCGCCGGAAAATTTGTCCACCCGGATGCTGGTTCTAAAAAAGTAATCGCTGGGCCCCTGGATAAGGTCGTAATCCCAGCAGAGGCTTAAGTACAGCACCTCCATCTCGTCGCACATGGTGGCAAAGGTCCGGTCCGCCACGGAACCGTAGCCCGAAAAAAAGCAGCGGGACCCGTCGTTATAGAGCCTTTCAAATTCCGAAATAGTGGCGTCCTGATTAGGACCGTCGGCGATGACCAAATTGATTTTGCGGCCGTTGATCTCTCCCCCCATGTGCTCCAGGGCCAGCTCGGCGCCGTACTTGTATTCGGCCCCTCCGAAGGGATCCGCCCCGGTAAGGGTGGTGATCATGGAAATCCTGAAAGGAGGCAGCTCGCCGTCTTCGGCGCCCCCCTTAGCCTGACACCCGCAAAACACAACCCCGATGCCAACCAGGAATAAACAAATTTTTTTCACAATATCCTCCTCAAAGATGAGGCGGTTCCAAAATCCGCATTTTGGAACTGCCCCAAGCATAAAAAATTGTAAAATGGAAAAATAAAACTGTCAACAATTATTTTGAGGGGGTTGCTTTGAAGGCTTAAGTACCGGCCATAACCCGGTAAAGCTCTTCCGCCAGGGCCGCCTTCTCCCCGGCGCTCCGGTTTTGAGAAGCCGGAAGGTTTTCGTAGGAACGGCAGACCCGCCCTGGCCGGGGGGTGAGCAGATAAATGCGATCCCCCATGACGGCGGCCTCCCTGGTGTCGTGGGTTACCAGGAGAACCGTTTGAGGGAGCTTTTGTTTCCATGAGAGAAAATCGTTAATAAGGTTTTCTTTAAGCCGGGGATCCAGGCCCTGAAAGGGTTCGTCCATGAATAGGTATTCCCCCCCAAAAACCAAGGCCCGGGCCAGGGAGGCCCGCTGCTTCATTCCCCCGGAAAGCCGGGAGGGCAGGCTCAGGCTGTAGTCCTCTAAACCAAAGCGTTCCAGAACCCCCCGGATCCGGGCCCGGCGTTCCTCCCCGGCGAGGGTTTTGGGAATCACCAGGTCCAGATTTTCATAAAGGGTCCGCCAGCCTAAAAGCCGGGGCTCCTGAAACACAAAGCCGATCCTGTCTCCCTCCCCAAGGCCGCGGACGGCCCCCGCCTCAAGCCGCCCTTCCGGAAGGCCCAGGCCGGCCAAAAGTTTAAGCAGGGTCGTTTTGCCGCAGCCCGAGGGGCCCAGGAGACAGGTAACCGAATTTTGGGGAACCTCCAGGCTTAACCGGTCTAAAATCCGGGAGGCGCCAAAACTAAAGGTAAGATCGGTAATTTCTATACTCACAATCCCCTCCGGTTAAGCCGCTTTCTAAGGGCCAAAAGCCCCAGTTCTCCCAGCCCGGAAAAAACCACCGCCGCCAGAGTCCAGGCCAGGGCCTGAGTCGTTTCAAGGTTAGCCTGGGCGTACTGAATTCGCCTGCCGATGGAAAGCCCCGGCTGGCAGAGAATCTCCGCCGCAATGGTAACTTTCCAGGCCATGCCCAGGCCGGCCTGGGCAGCGGCCAAAAGATAAGGCAGGAGGGAGGGCAGCCAAATATGCCGCAGCCTGTCCCGCCGGTTTAACTGAAAACTTTTTGCCATTTCCACAAGGCCAGGATCAAGGCGGCTCATCCCTTCCTGCATATTGGCAAAGGCCAGGGGGTAAACCATGAGAAAACAGACAAACACCGGAACCTGGCCGGAGGGAAACCAAAGCATGGCCAGAAGGATGATGGACAACACCGGGGTAGACCGCAGAAGGATGAGAAGGGGGCGCAGAAAATCCCCAAAAACCGGAATGAGCGCCCCGGGGAAGGCGGTAAGAAGGGCCGCGGCAAAACTAAGGCCAAACCCCGCCAGGGTCCGGAGCGCCGTGGCCCCGGCGGCCTTCCAAAAAACCGCCGAGCCCAAAAGCCCGCCCAGCCCGGATAGGGCCGCCCCCGGGGGGGGCAGCAGAATGGGCGAGGCCAGGCGGAGGCTTAAGAGCTTCCACCCGGCCAGGAACAAAAGAAGCCCCAGGACAAACCCGGAGCCCCTTTTGAACTTATCAGGGAAGGTAGAAGGAATCATCCGGCAGCCGGTCTCCCACCGAATCAGGGTCCATCTGCAGGAGCACCGCTAAAAAATCCTCCGCCGGCTGTTTCGCCTGCTGCGCCGTTAGAAAGAATAATCCGCTCTGGGGAATCGCGAGCCGGGCGGGCCCCGCGGCGATAATCTCGTGGGCCTCGGCCAGGGCGGCGGCCTCCTCAGGATGGGAGGTAACCCAGGTAATGGACTGGTCGTAGGCTTCCAGAAGGGCCCGGTAAGCGGCGGGCCGGGATTGGGCAAAATCCCCGGACAGGGTAAAGGCGGTCATGGGATAGGTGTATTCGGTTCCCCGGGTCCGCCGCCACTGTTCCTGAATATCGAGCCGGAGAACCATGTCGGCGGAGGCGGCTTGAATGACGGCCGCATAGGGCTGGGGAACCAGCGCCGTGTTTACCCGGCCGGCCGCGGCCAATTGGGCCAACTGGGTTACGGGAAAGGAGTAATCCAGGTTGATTCGGTTTATATCGGCTCCTGAAGCCCGGGCCAGGTAGCGGAACAGATAATCCGGGGTTGCCCCGGCGCCGGTGGTATGAACGGTCTTGCCTTCCAGATCACGGAAGCCCGCAATGGAAGAATCCCGGCTTAATAAAAAAAGATTTCCCCAGCCGGGAACCGCCGCTAAGGGGTAACCTCCGCCGGCGGTGTAAAGTTTGGCCGCGGTATTTAAGGGCAGGAGAGCCCCCTGAACCTCCCCGGAGCTGATCCGGGCAATCATTTCCACCGGAGAGGGAAGAAGAACGTAGCTTACCTCCACATTGTCCGGCAGCGTTTTGAGGTCCTCCATCATCTTAACCGCCCCCAGCCCCGAGGGCCCCCGGAGAATCCCGATGGTAAGGGTTAGGGGGGGCAGCGGACCGGCCGCCTCCGGGGGGGTTTCGGCCCTTGGCCGGGCCCCCAGGGAAAGGGCGGTAAGAACGAAAAAAAACCCGGCGGCAATCCTCTTTCCCGGGGAATCAAGCCTAGTGAAAAAATTCATATTATTTATCCTCCAAAATGAAAAGATTTTCGGACAGAAAGAAAAGGGGAGCATTTTGATAAAGTATAACCAAAAATCCCCGGCCAGGCAAGGGATGCCAGGATAAACGCATAGGAATTTTTAACCACGGACCACACAGACCCCACGGACCAAACACGGACCATAGGGACAGGTTCCCCCTTTTCGACTTTGTGTTTGTGGTCCAAATTCTTTATTTTTAATTTATCTATCGAAATTCTACCTAACCTCCACCCTCCTTTCGTGGTGATCTTCCTCAGGCGCCGGGGCGGGAAAAAATTCTTAAGGTTACGGGAACCTGGGCCGGGGAGAAAACCTGATCCCGGCCGTTATAGCCCGGATCGTGGTAGGCGTAATCCGAAAGGGCTTCCCCGCCGCCGGTGTAGCCCAGGACATAGACCCAGTGGGACCCTCCGGCAAAACCGGCAATCACCCCCCAGCCCCGGTCCAGGTAGGATTTTATTGCCCCCAGGGAAAAATCCTCCCGGCTATGGAACCGGAAGGAGGAAGCGGGGTAGGAATCAATCCGGGCAAAGACAATGAGATTCCCCCGGGTATAGCCGGAGTTTTGCCGCAGGTAGCGGTTAAGGGCCGACGGGTCGATCCCCGGAATGTCCCGGGAAAGCATGATGGCCAGGGAGCTGAGGAGGCAGCCGTAGGTCTCTATCTTGCCGTCCCCCATGATCTCATCCTTCCACCGGGGGTCGTACTGGGAAAAGTAAACCGGTTCCCGGGGGGGCGGCGAGCCGGGGAGGTTCAAGGGGGGAATCAGCGCCAGAACCAGGGCCGGCAGCCAGAAACGCCCCCTCCGGGGACCGCCGGATTTTCCCCGGACCGGGGGAAGGAGAAAAAAGCGGGGAAAAGGGAAAAAGTTCAGGGCAGGCCTCCTTGCCGCAGCGCTTTTCAATTTAGAATAACCACGGACAAATAACCACGGACGACACGGACAGCACAGACAGGAACACGGACGGAAAAAAGTGGTTAGTGGTTAGTGGCAAGAGGAATAGGTCGGGAACTTAGCCCTTGGAAAGCCCTCCAGCTTCC
>JAISRN010000156.1 GCA_031273605.1 Spirochaetales bacterium
ATAGAGCCCCCGGGGGAGAATCTTTATTTCCATCTGCCGGGGAATGAGCCGGAGGGCGCCGATGTCCTGCCCCAAAAAATAGTGAAACCTGTGGTTATCTTCGGTCCACCAAAAGACGCCGTAGTATTGGTTTTTCCTGCGGCTTATTTTATTAACCGCCGGCCGCTGCCTGATATAAAAATCATCCAGGTGAAGGTCAATGATCCGGCGGCCGGCGTCGCCCTGGGCGGAAAATCCGCACAAAATGGTTCTTTCCCGGAAGATGGTTCGGACTTCCACCGTTTTAGCCTTTATCTTTCGGGCCTAAATCATCCTCCTGCCGCCGGAGCACTAAGCCGCTTCTTGTGGGCAGATAAAGGTTTAACCAGTATTGCCCATCCCCATCCGGCGCGGCCTTAAGGGTAAGCTCGCCGGGAATCCGGCCAAAACCGTTAAATTCCCCCCAATCGGTGCAAAGGACAAGTTCAAAATTTCCGGGGCCGGTCTTAATTCCGTAATGGGTAAAAGAGACATGGGGGTTAAGGTTAATCACATAAACCAGCTCTCCCCGGCGGTAGGCCAAAACCTGATCTTCCCGGTGGGCTAGAATAAGGCCGGCAAAGCGCTCCGTCAAAGAGGAGCGGCAGGCGGAAAGCAGGGCCCGGTTAAAGTCATTTAAGGCCCGGTACCTCAGCCGGGGGTTATCCGCCAAAGACCACTGCCGCCGGGCGTAGTAGTAGCTCCAGCCGTTGCCTTCCCGGGGAAAATCTATCCATTCGGGGTGGCCAAATTCGTTGCCCATAAAGCAGAGAAAGCCGTCTCCCCCCAGGGAAAAGGTCAAAAGGTAAATGATTTTGTAAAGGGCCATTCCCCGGTCAACCCGCAGCGAGGGGGTGTCAAGGGACATGTGGGTATACATTTCAGCGTCAATCATGCGGAAAATGAGGGTTTTGTCCCCCACCAGGGCCTGATCGTGGCTTTCCGCATAGCCGATGTGCCCTTCGGCAAAGCGGCGGTTATTCAGCGCCCCCCAGATCTCCTCCGGGGACCAATCCTCATCCCGCTTTTCCTTGGTAAGCTTAATCCAAAAGTCGGGAATCCCCATGGCCAGGCGGTAATCAAAACCGCAGCCCCCTTCCTCCTGGGGCTTGGCAAGGCCCGGCATTCCGCTCATGTCCTCGGCTATGCACACCCCCTGGGGATTGATCAGGTGAACCAGGCGGTTGGCCAGGGATAAATACAAAAAAGCGTCTTCATCGGTGTTGCCGGAAAAGTATTTATCGTAATGATCAAAATTAACCCCCAGGCCGTGGTCCCGGTAAAACATGCTGGTTACGCCGTCAAAGCGAAAACCGTCCAGGTGATACTCGTCCAGCCAAAACGCGCAGTTTGACAGGAGAAAATTGAGAACCCCGTCCTTGGAATAATCAAAACACCGGGAATCCCAGGCGGCATGGGTACCCCGGGGGCCGTCGTGGAAGTACTGGTAGGGGCTCCCGTCCTGCCGGCTTAAACCCTCCACCTCGTTTTTTACCCCGTGGCTGTGAACCAGGTCCATCACCACCGCCAGGCCCAGGCGGTGGCACTCCTCCACCAGGGCCTTAAATTCCTCCGGCGTGCCGAACCGGGAAGAGAGGGCAAAAAAACTGGACACCTGATAACCAAAGGAGCCGTAATAGGGGTGTTCCATGAGGGCCATGAACTGAAGGGTATTGTAACCCTGGGCAGCAATCCGGGGCAGGATGTTTAGACGAAATTCCTCAAAGGTTCCCACCCCCGGCCTTTCCTGGGCCATTCCCACGTGGGCCTCGTAAACCAGGGGCGGCAGGTTCCTTGCCCCTAAAAACCCGCTCTGCCAGGGGTAGGGAGGGGGGTCCCAAACCTGGGCGGAAAATATCTTGGTCCCGCTGTCCTGAACCACCCTCCGGGCAAAGGCGGGAATCCTCTCCCCTTCCCCGGAATCCCAGCGGACCAGCAGCCGGTAATGCTGGCCGTGCTCAAGCCGGGACAGGGGCAGGGTCAGCTCCCAATCGCCGTAGGCATTAATCCGGGAAAGTCGGCCCTCCCCGGTAAGCCGCCAGCCCGAAAAATCCCCAAAAAGGAAAACCTCCCTGGCATGGGGAAGCCATTCCCGAAAAACCCAGGCCTCCCCTTCCCTTTTATGCAGCCCGTAATACAGATGGCCGGTGGCAAAATCCCTTAAGGAGCCCAGGCGGTCCAGGGCCTGGGAAAACCGGCGGCTTCGGGAGATAATCTTATCCCGGTAGGGCCCCAGCATGGGGTCTTCTTCCAGGAGGAGCCATTTTTCCGGCGCTTTTTTTAACTTATCCAAGCTCTAAATTACCGTGGCGTCATGAAGGATAGCATCTTTATGGATGATAATGATTCCGTCAACAATATGATAGGCCCCGTAATCCCCATCCTTTCTTTCAAAAGAATCCACCCCTATCCGGCAGTAGTTGCCAATCCGGGCATTCTTGTCAATAATGGCCCGCTTAATCACCACCCCGCTGCCAATGCCGATATTGGGAACATGGTTTTTCCGGTTGTGTTCGATATCTTCGGCGGTCTCGTAAAAATCCGAACCCATGCAGTAAACCCCGTCCAGGCTGGCCCCGGAGTTGATGATGGTTCGGACCCCCACCAGGGAGTAACGGATAAAGGCGTCGGTGATGATGGACCCTTCCGAAGCCAGGGCTTCTTTAAAAGTACAGGAGTTTATTTTAGAGGGGGGAAGGTTGCTCCGGTAGGTATAAACCGGCCGGCCCTCGTCGTAAAGGTTAAAGGAGGGCTGCCAGGAGGCCAGGTTCAAATTGGCCTCGTAAAAACTGCTTATCGTTCCGATGTCTTCCCAGTAACCGTTGTAAACATAGGCCCTCATTTTCCTCATTCCCAGGGATTCCGGAATGATCCCCTTGCCAAAATCGGTGGCGTCCGACTGAAGGCAGTCCTCCATGGCGGCGGCGGAAAAAATGTAAATCCCCATGGAGGCCAGGTACTCCTTTTCCGTTCCCGGGGCAACCCCGGCGGCGGAGGCGGCCTCGCAGGGGATTTTCAGGCCGGAAATGTCCCGATCCGGCCCCGGCTTTTCGATAAATTCCTCGATCAGGCTGTTTTTATCGATTTTGAGGATTCCCAGCTCGTTGGCGGTCCGGCGGTCCACGGGAGTGGCGGCTATCGAAATTTCGGCCCCGCTTTCCAGATGTTTTTCTAAAAAGTCCGCCAGGTTCATCCGGTAAAGCTGGTCCCCCGAAAGGATAATGTAATGGCTGGGTTTAATGCTCTTAAACCGGAAAAGGTTCTTGCGGACGGCGTCCGCCGTTCCTTCATACCAGCCCCCGTTGCTCAGGTTTTGGGTTGCCGCCAGAACTTCAACAAAGCCCTTGGAAAAAACATCAAACTGATAGGCCTGGCTGATATGGTGGTTCAGGGAAGTGGATTCAAACTGGGTTAAGATGTAAATTTTGCGGAATCCTGAATTGATCGAATTGGAGATGGCAATATCAATGAGGCGGAACTTTCCGCCAAAGGGGACGGCCGGTTTTGCCCTTTCCCTGGTAAGGGGAAACAGGCGGGAACCCTTGCCGCCGCCCAAAATGATTGTTATAACACTTGACATGGACTCTCTCCTTGATTTCGTAATAGATTTTCAAGGCGCTAATGACTCAACTCCGAAATTTTGGACCTACCTTATAAGATTAACTGGTCATCAATTAATGCTATTATAAGGGATATATTGAAAAAACACACTCTTTTTTAAAAAAATTGTTCATTTTTTGCGTTTTAAAAACCCTTAAATTGGGGTATCCTGTTCTCTATGAAAGCCCTTTTTGACTTAAGTTTTGTGTTTTTTAAAATTGGCCTGTGGACCATCGGCGGGGGCTATGCCATGGTCCCCCTCATGCAAAAAGAGCTGGTGGAAAAACGCAGGTGGCTCACGGAAACGGAATTTCTGGACTTTTTTACCATTGCCCAAAGCACCGTGGGGATCATTGCCCTCAACACGGCCATCCTGACGGCCTACAAACTTAAGGGAATCCCCGGAGCCATTGCCGCGGTTTTGGGGTTCATCACCCCGTCTTTGGTGATCATCAGCCTCATCGCCGCCTTTTTAGGGCGTTTCCGGGAATCCCCCTACATGGACCGGGCCTTTTCCGGAATTGCCGCGGCGGTGACGGCCCTTCTGCTTAACACGGTGATAAAAGTCGGGCGAAACACGATAAAAACCCTGCCGGGCTTCCTGATTGCCGCCGCGGCTCTGGCGGGTCTGCGGCTTTTTAAGGTGAGCCCCGCGTTAATCATCCTGGGCTGCCTTGTTTTGGGGCTGGGTTTGGCCTTTCTTAACCGGCGGCGGGACAGGGGGCCCCGGGATACCGGGGAGAAAGGCCCGGAGGCCCTTCCATGAGTCTGCTTAACCTCTGTTTGTCTTTTTTTAAAATCGGCCTTTTCACCGTGGGGGGCGGCATGGCCATGCTCCCCCTCCTCATCGCCGAATCCGAAAAAAACGGATGGCTTACCCCCCAGGAAATTCTGGACATGATCGCCATTTCCGAATCCACCCCGGGCCCCATTGCCGTTAACATGGCCACCTATGTGGGCTATCTTAGGGGGGGGCTTGCCGGCAGCCTGGCGGCCACTTTTTCGGTGATCCTCCCCGGCTTTGTCATCACCTCCCTGATTGCCTACAGTTACTTTAAACTGAAGAACCTGCCGGGCTTTACTTCGGTTTTTTCGGTACTGAGGCCCGCAGGAACCGGCCTTATGGTTTCGGCCTTCATTACCATTGCCGGGGCGGCCTTGTTTTTTAAGGATTCCCTCCCGGCCTTGGGGGCGGCCCTCTTTTCCGGGACCCTTTCAGCCGGGGCGGTGGTTCAGGCGGTTCGGGTAAAACCCCTTCTTTTGTTTGTCATTTTGGTCCCGGTCATTAAAAAAACCGGGCTTCACCCGGTCATCTGTATCTTAGGGGCCGCCGCCGCGGGGATTATTTTTAAGTTTTAAACCCGGCCGGGGGATATGCAGCAAAGAGGACTTGAACCTCCACGGGATTAACTCCCACTAGCCCCTCAAGCTAGCGTGTCTACCAGTTCCACCACTGCTGCAATTCTTTAAGGCCGCCGGACGGCCAGGTTCAATTTAAAGGGAAATACCGGTTTTTGTCAAGGGGAAATTTTTCAAAGCCCGGGCCGGAGCCAGGGAAAATCGCCGCCAAAAACACGCAAGGAGAAGTGAAACCCCGGTTATTTTTCGGTTAAATTATAAACCCCTTCCCAGCCCGGGGCCGGCGGTTCGGTGAGGTAGGTTTCGCAGCGCCTTTGGTAAACCTTGGCCGGACCATCCGCGGGATCCAGCTTTTGAATTTCCTTAAAGCCCGCCAGGGCCTTCGTCCAATTCTGGCCGCCAAAATCATCCAGGGCCTGGTGAAAACGCTCCACCTTTTCCCGTTCCGCCGGGCCGGCCCCTTCCCGGGATTCTACAAGCTCAAAAAGCTGTACCGGCCGGCTCTTTCCCACAACCCGGACCCGGTCCAGCCTGCGCAGGAGAAAGGCGTCCCCGGTTTCCGCCGCCGTGGTTTCGGACATTAATATCCAGGTGCCGTACTGTTTGTTGACCCCCTCAAGCCGGGCGGCCAGGTTAACCGCGTCCCCCATGATGGTGTAGTTCATCTTTTTTTCCGTTCCCATGTTGCCCGCCACCATGTCGCCCGTGTTTAATCCGATCCGGGTTAAAAGGGGCGCCGGGGAGAGATTTTCCGTTACCACGGTTTTATTTAATTCCCTTTCGATCCGTTTCATGGAAAGGGCGGCCCGGCAGGCCCGCAGAGCGTGGTCCGGCTGTTCCAGGGGGGCGCCGAAAAAGGCGATGATGGCGTCTCCCTCGTATTTATCGATGGTTCCCAGTTCTTCTAAAATCACATCGCTCATGGCGGTCAGGTAGTGGTTTAAAAGACGAACCAGCTCCTCCGGGGTAAGTTTTTCGGAGATGGTGGAAAAGCCTTGTATATCGGTAAAGATGGCGCTCATCTCCCGCTTGGTTCCCCCCAACTGCAGGAGGGCCGGGTTGCGGGCAATCTGGTCCGCCACGGCCTCGGAGGTGTAGGTGGCGAAGGCTTTGCGGTAAAAGCGTTTTTCCTTTTCCGAACCGGAATAGGAGATGATTTCCCGGGCAAAGACCCCGGCAACCAGGGAGAAGACCGGGCCGGTAAAGTTAAGGTAGGCGCCGGCCAGGCGGAAAAGGATCAGGGCGAAGCTGGCCACCGCCGCAATGGCGGCAAAGCCTAAGATGGTCCTTAAAACCGGGGAAAGGCGGCCGGAAAAGAAAAAAAAGGCCGGGGTAACCAGGAGGCACAGAAAGAGGTTCCAGTAGGCCGGGAGGGGGCGGATGAAGGATTCCGATAGAATCGTGTCCAGCACTACCGCATGGGTTCCGACATTGGCGTACTTCTCCGAGAAGGGGGTAACGCCGAAATCCGTGGTTCCCGTGGCCACCAGCCCCAGGATACAGAACTTGTCCTGGACTCCCTCCCGTACCCTGGTTTCAATTTCTTCGTACTGGTTTAAGGCCGTAATTAAATATTCCAGCAGGGTGGACACGTAGCCCGCTTCCTCATCAATAATATTCTTTTCGCCGGGATTCTCCTCCCCCAGCCAAAAGGCCGCCTGGTTGACCTTCCGTTCCACTTCCCATTCCTCAAAAAGCCGGATAAGGCTGCGGCTCTCTTCCCTAAGGGCCGTGTAGGTTAGGAAATCCTCTTCGGAGGTTTCCTGGAGGGCCCTTTCCTTGGCCGCCGCGGAGGCGTCAAGGTTCTCCAAGAGCCGGTAAAAAACTGCCGGCCCTTCGGAGAGTTCCGGAAAAAATTGAAAAAACCACAGCAGGCTTGAGTCGTTTAAGTTTAAGAGGTACTGCCGCATCTGATCTTCCAGATCCGATAGTAAGGAAAAGTAAATGAAAGACAGGTGGCTGAAACTGTCCTCATAATTCTCCGGCGGCCAATCCAGGAGCATCCTTCCGGAGGCGTCCAGGGGAATGGAAATATCCTTGGTCATTTCACCGGTGGCGAACCTTCCCCCCGTGGGCAGCTTGGCCCCCCGGATCACCAGACGCCGGGGGAACAGTTCAATTTCGGGGCGGCCCAGGTAATTAATCAGGGGAGAAAAGGCAAGCTGCAAATACCAGTGGTCCTTCACCTTCTGAGCCAGGGAAATCCTCCGGCGCACCCCGTCGGAGTCCATGCTCACGTTGGTAAACCCCGCGCCCTGGGCCGTCCGGGCCAGGAGGGGAAGGGCGGGAAGAACATCCACGTAATTCTCCGGAAAGTTGGTTTGGGCTTTGACGGGGTAGGAGAATAACTGCTGGGCCAACTCCTCCCTGGCGGCCTGATCTTCGCTTAAAGGGGCCTCCCGGAGGTTGAGGGTCATCCAGGCCGTGCCGAGGAGGGCGGCCGCCTGAGCCAGGTACTCATCGTTGTCCCGGGCCACCGACTGGGACCGGGCCAGGAGCCGGTTTTTTTCCTGGACAATAAGGGAAGAAAGCTCCCCCGCCGCCCGGGCGGACTCCTCCGCCCCCAGCCGCCCCGAGCTTAGGGCCTGAAACAACTCGGAAACGTAGCCTGAAATTTCCGAAAAGCTCCGGTCAAAATCCAGGGGCAGCCCCTGGTTAAGGTAAATCGTGTCCACCCCCTGGGGGCCTTTGTCGATAAATTCCACATCAAAGATGGCCAAACGAGCCCCGTACTCCTTCAGCCGGAGGAGTCCCTCGGCGGTAACGGACCGGGGCCAGGGAAAAACGCCGTTATAGGCAATGGCCTGATCGTCCATATCCAAAAGAACCACGTTATCAATCCGGGGCCGGGGTCTGCGTACCCGGAGGGCCAGATCATAGATTTTCTCTTCCAGGGGGCCCATAAAACCCGTTAGGGTAAGGATGGCAAAAAAGAGGCCCGCAACTAATCCAATCAGGGCGTTTTTCCAGCCGGTCATCTTCGCCTCCTTTTGTACTCCGGGGAACTTTCAGCTTTTCAATTATAGCCGGTTTTGGAGTTTAAATACAAGGCCAAGACCCAGGGCCGGCTAAAAAAGTTCCCCGCCCCGGACGACCCCAAAGGCCGCAGCGGGGGAAGCTAACCGCGGACCACACGGAGGGAAGGGTGGAAGGTGGAGGGTGGAAGGTGGAAAAAGAATAACCGCGGACCACACGGACCTCACAGACAGGATTCACGGACAAAAAAAGCGGTTAGCGGCAAGAGGAATAGGCCGGGAGCGGACCCTTGCGTTATCTAAAAAATTTTCTCAACTAGGCACGGAGGACTGGAGAGTTTTTGTATTCCCCCCCGTGTGCTCCGTGAGAGATAAACGGCGGCTGCCCCCGCAGACAGCCACCCCCAAGGCCGCAGCCGAGAAAGTGGTTAGTGGTTAGTGGTTAGTGGTTAG
>JAISRN010000059.1 GCA_031273605.1 Spirochaetales bacterium
GGCCGCCACAAAGCGGTTTTCCCGGGGAATCAGCCCTTCCAGACGGTCCCAGGCCAGGCGCAGCAGGCTTTGCCCCTCCGCCAGGGGCAGGAGGGGTTTGGGCCTTTTCCGGCGGCTGAAGGGCCAAAGCCGGGTTCCCAAACCTCCGGCCATGATCAAGGCATAGAACGGCATAATTCAGTATAAGGGACTCGTCCCGAAAAGTCAATTTTTGGGGGGGAGGGGCCTTTTTTTGAAAATGTTAATCTAAATAAACTTATCTATATTGACATTTAAGCCGATTTATCATAGTTTATAAAAGACAATCTGTCCCAACTTGATGGAATAAAGGAGAGAAAGGTGATGCCGCTGACAATGGCGCAAATAGGCGAGGTAAACACGATTAAGTCCATTGGCGGAAAGACCGATACCAAAAATTTCTTGGAGCATCTGGGGTTTCACGTTCATGGAACGGTACAGGTTATTTCCTCCCAAGCAGGAAACGTAATCGTCAATATCAAGGATTCCCGGGTGGCCATCAATAAGGACTTGGCCAACAAGATCATGATTTAGCCTAAAAAAGGAGGCAGAGATGGGCAATTTGCGGCAGGTGGAAGTAGGTTCCACCGTCAAGGTCGTCAAGATTAATGGTGAAGGGGCGCTAAAACGCCGGATTATGGACATGGGCATTACCAAGGGCTGCGAGATTTTTGTTCGCAAGTCCGCGCCCCTGGGGGACCCCCTGGAAGTTCAGGTCAGGGGATACGAACTTTCGGTCCGCAAAGCGGATGCCGAACTTATTGAGGTGGAATAAAATGATAACAGCAGCCTTAGCCGGAAACCCAAACTCCGGGAAAACCACACTTTTTAACGCCCTCACCGGGGCTAATCAGCGGGTGGGCAACTGGCCCGGAGTCACCGTGGACAAAAAAGAAGGCTGGGTCAAGAAAGACCGGAGCCTGCGGATTATTGACCTGCCGGGGATCTACTCCCTGTCCCCCTACACCCTGGAGGAGGTGATCAGCCGGGATTTTCTCCTGGATGAAAAGCCCGATGTGGTGATCAACCTGGTAGACGCGTCTAACATTGAGCGCAACCTCTATCTCACTACCCAGATCCTGGATATGGGCATCCCCACGGTGATCGCCCTCAACATGATGGATGTGGTGCGAAAGGCGGGCGACCGGATTGACACGAAAAAGCTCTCCCAATCCTTAGGCTGCCCGGTGGTGGAGATCTCCGCCCTCAAGGGCGAGGGCCTGGAAGACCTTCTCCGGGAGGCGGCCGCCGCGGCGGGACAAAAGAAGGCCCCCTTTGAACGGCGGTTTTCTGCGCCGGTGGAGCAGGCCCTGGAAAAGATTGGCGCCCTGATTGCCGGGGCGGTTCCGGAGGAGCGCCGCCGGTGGTACAGCATTAAGTTTTTTGAACAGGACGCCAAGGCTGCGGAAAAAACCGGCCTGGCCCCGGAAGCTCTGGGCGCCATCGACAAGATCATTAAGGAGGGCGAAAAAGCCTTAGACGATGCTTCTGCCTCGATCATTACCGGTGAGAGCTACGACTACATCACGGGCATAACCTCGGCCTGCATTAAAAAGTCCCGCAAGGGCCTTTCCGCTTCGGATAAGATTGACCGGGTGGTTACCAACAAGTGGCTGGCCCTGCCCATCTTTGCCGCGGTGATGATCTTCGTGTACTACATCTCCGTAACCACCATCGGCGCCATAGTAACGGATTTTACCAACGACACCCTCTTTGGTTCCTGGATCATGGAACCCCTGGCGGGCTGGTTTGAAGAAATCGGCACGGCGGGCTGGCTTGCCAGCCTGATCGTCGACGGAATCATCGGCGGCGTGGGAGCGGTTCTCGGCTTTGTTCCCCAGATGCTGGTGCTGTTCCTGATGCTGTCCCTGCTGGAAGACGTGGGCTACATGGCCCGGGTGGCCTTCATCATGGACCGGATCTTCCGGCGCTTTGGCCTGTCGGGAAAAACCTTTATTCCCCTTCTGATCAGCTCCGGCTGCGGGGTTCCCGGAGTTATGGCCTCCCGAACCATCGAAAGCGAGCGGGACCGGCGGCTAACCGTTATGACCACCTGCTTTGTTCCCTGCGGGGCCAAAACCCCCATTGTGGCCATGATTGCCGGGGCCGTTTTCGGCGGCGTATGGTGGGTAGCCCCCTCGGCCTACTTCGTGGGGCTGGGGGCGGTGATTATCTCCGGCCTCATCCTCAAAAAGACCCGGCCCTTTGCGGGCAAAGCCGCCCCCTTCGTGATGGAACTTCCCTCTTATCACGTTCCGGCCATGGGCAACGTTCTGCGTTCCATGGGGGAACGGGGCTGGTCCTTTATTAAACGGGCGGGAACCATCATCCTCATGGCCAGCATCGTGGTTTGGTTTTTCTCCAGCTTTGGTTTTGTTCCCGCGGAAGACGGCGGAGGAACGTCCTTTGCCATGGTAGAAGAGATGGACGAGAGCATGCTGGCCGTGGCGGGCACCAAGGTGGCGGTGATTTTCCGGCCCCTGGGGTTTGGCTTTTGGCAGGCCACGGTGGCCTCTATCATGGGGCTGGTGGCCAAGGAGGAGGTGGTAGGCGTTTTTGGGGTTCTCTTTGGGGTGGAAGGGGACGCCCTGGGCCTGGTGGAGGACGGGGACTTTGGAGCCCTATCCCCCATTGCGGCGCCCTTTACCATGCTGACCGCCTACAGCTTCCTGGTCTTTAACCTCCTTTGCGCCCCCTGCTTTGCCGCCATGGGGGCTATCCGCCGGGAAATGAACAGCGGAAAATGGACGGCCTTTGCCATTTCTTATATGTGCGTTTTGGCCTACGCCGCGGCTTTAATGTTTTACCAGTTTGGGATTCTCATCGCCGGCGCCGGGTTCTCCCTGGGGAGCGTGGTAGCCATAGCGGTGCTGGCCCTGATAATTTGGCTTTTGGTTAAGCCCGCCTGGACAGAAAAAAAGGCGGCGGCGCCCCTGGCCGCCGAAGCGGCCCGGTAAAGGCTTTTCCCTGTTCCTGGGGGGTTTCGGATAGGAGCCCCCTGGGAACATTCCGGAAAAAAGGAAAAACAAATGATTAATTGGATTGCGGCCAACAAGGCCAATCTCATTATCGGAATCATCCTCCTGGGTATCGTTGCCGCCATAGTGGTTAACCTGGTTAAAAAACTAAGGCGGGGCGGTTCAACCTGCGCCTACTGCGCCGATGCCGATTGCTGCGCTCACAAGGAAGGCCGGGCTGAAACCTCAAACTGAAGCCTGAAATCTTGTTTTTCGGTTTTTGATTCGCGCCCTGATTTTGTCCGTTGGTTTTCTACAGCTTTTGTGCTATACTCTTAGGGATTATCAAAAATCCAATTTTATGAGCCCTGGGCTTAGAAAAAAAAGAAGCCCCGGCTGCGGAGTTAAACAGGCCCATGCCGGAAACCATCAAAAGTTTTAACAGCGAACCAGGGGAGAGTTTTACCCCTGTCCGGAAGGCTTCGCCTGACTCAGCCGGGGAAACCTTGATCGAACTGGGCAAAAAATCCCCCATGGCCGCGGAGTACCTCCTTACCATTTACCTTATCCAGCGGGAATACCGCTATGTCTCCAACTCCCGGCTGGCGGAGCGGATGAAGGTGAGCCGTTCCGCGGTAACCCAGGCGGCCAAACGCCTGGAAAGCCTGGGGCTGGTTATCCACAAGGACAACAATTATACCTTAACGGAAAAGGGGCGGGATTACGCCACCAGCCTGTTAAAACGGCACTACCTCATCGAGCATCTCCTGGTTAACCACCTCCATTACCCCTGGGACAGGGCGGATGAGGAAGCCGCCCTCCTGCAGGATAAAATATCCTCCGGCTTTGCGGATTTCCTTTACGAAAAAATGGGGCGGCCAAAAACCTGCCCCCACGGCAACCCCTTTCCCGACATCGAAGACGAAGGCCGGCTCCTGGGCGCGGGGGACCTTTTGCAGTGCAACTTGAAGCGGCCGGTCCGGGTTTTGCGAATCACCGAGGAGGGGGAGGAGGTTCCGGGGATGCTTTCCTTCTGCTACGAAAAAAACATCCGTCCGGGGATGAACCTGGAAGTTTCTACCAAGAGCGCCGAAGGGGTCC
>JAISRN010000067.1 GCA_031273605.1 Spirochaetales bacterium
GCCGCCGGGCGATTCGAGGCAACCCGCACTTCCCGCAGGCGGCGGCAGCCATAAAAAGCATAGTTTCCCAGGGATTGCAGGCCGGCGGGAAGGGAAATAAAAACCAGGCTTTGGCAGTTGGAAAAAACGCGATCGCCGATGGTCCACAGGGATTCAGGAAGCTCCAGAGTTCCCAGGCTAAAGCAATTATTAAAAGCCGAAGTCCGCAGCTCCTTCAAGCCCGGGGGCAGCCGGATTTCCTTTAGGGCGGTACACTCAAAAAAACACGAACTGGGCAGATACTCGAGGGGGCCATCTATAACAATTTTTTCTAACCCGCTGCAGTTGGCAAAGGCCCCCCAGCCAATGGTGGTAAGCCCCGGAGGAAGGTAAACGCTTTTTAAACTGTGGGTATACCGGAAGGCTTCGGAGGCCAGGGCTGTTACGGGTCGGCCTCCCAAAGTTTCAGGAAGGATAAGATTGTTTTTTTCCGCCCCGGGGGTGTTAAACCATTCCAGGCTTAGGCCGGTAATAACGGTTCCCCCGTTTTCTTCGTCATAGGTAAACCAGGCCGAAGAAACCGC
Source organism: Spirochaetales bacterium (assembly GCA_031273605.1). Taxonomy (GTDB): domain Bacteria; phylum Spirochaetota; class Spirochaetia; order UBA9216; family UBA9216; genus JAISRN01. The sequence goes on from JAISRN010000067.1 coordinate 564, forward strand.
CTCCTCCGGCGCTTCCTGAAGGGCGGCGGGCCGGCCTAAGATCACATCGGCGGCCGGGTCTTTGCTGCCGGGAAAGCAGGAGGCGGCTAAAAGGCCGCTTAAAAAAATCCCCCCCAGATTCCGGTATAACCGTCCAGACGCCACGCCCCCACCCTTCCGTCTGTTGGCGGGGGGAAAGGGTGAGGCAGAGGAAGAAAAAAATGCGATCAGCCGCAGAGGTTTCTTCATTGGGGCTAATTATATAGCAGTCGGCCCGACAATTCAAGACCCCCGTAAAATTTTATTTACTTTATTATGGCTTTCATCTTTGCCAGGAGCACGTCTTTTTCCACCGGTTTTTTTAAGTAGCTCTCCGCCCCAAGATTAATAGCCTGGGAAACTGTCTTAAAATCGCTTTCTGACGAGATAAAAATAACCGGGGTTTTTTCGTACCAGCTCTGTTTTTTTGCGTAATCAAGAAATTCAATACCGCTCATCCCGGGCATCAAAACATCCAAGAGGATAAGATCGAATTTCATTTGATGCAGCAGGGAAAAGGCCCGGGCCGTGGTTTTTGCCGGGTAAACTTCGTAATTCCCATCCTTGAGAAAGTTCACAATCATGTTAAGAACTTCCGCCTGATCATCGACCGCCAAAATTTTTTTCATACTCGCCTCCCGTAATAAAACAATGTTATCGCCGCTGTTCCGCGGCAGGGGCCTTTATTTTTTGAGCTATTTCCCGCAGTTTTTCCGCCGCCTCGTCATAGTCCATAGACTTGGCAAGATTAAGGGCTTCCGCTAAGGCGGAGGCCAGGGTTTCAGCAAGACCGGCGCCTAAGCCGGTAACGGAAAAGCCTTCCAGTTCTTCCAAAGCCGCCTTGACCCGGGCCGGAAGCCCCTCCGTACAGACCTCCGCAAAGGCCTCAAGTTTTGCCGCAAAATCCGCGGCGCTTATTCCGGCTTTGGGGGCGGCCCCCTCTTCCCGGAAAAGGGATGTTTTTTGCAGGGACTCATTGAAGGCGGCCAGGGCGGCGCAGAAGGCTTCGGTTTCTTCCCGGCAAAGGGAGGGATCGCCGCTTTTCGAGGAGTCTTCCAGTCTTTTTCCCCATTCCGAGAGGGAAGCGGCCCCGATGGCGGCGCAGACCCCCTTAAAGCCGTGGACCTGCACGGTGTAGGGCTTCCAGTCTTCCCCGGCAAGGCTTTTCCGCAGAACGGCGCAGCCCTTATCAACCCCGGCGGAAAAGAGTTTAAGGGTTTCCCGGTAGGTAGAAAAACTTTCCGCGGCATAGTGAAGCCCCTGACGGGTATTCAGTCCCGGAATTGCCGCGAGCTCCTTGAAGGCCGGTTCCTTTTCATAATCCCCGGAATTGCCGCCGGTCCCTTTGGCCTCTATGGTGTATTTTTCCGGGGGCAGAAAATTTTTTAACGCGGCGTTCAGGGCGGTTCCTTCTATGGGTTTGGAGACAAACCCGTTCATCCCCGCGGCCAAGAAGAGTTCCTCGGCGCCCTGAACGGCGTTGGCGGAAAGGGCAAGGATGGGAATGACCGCGTAGGGCGAAGCGGCGTTTTCCCCGGCAAGGGCCCGGATTTGCTTTACCGCCTCAATGCCGTCCAGATCGGGCATCATGTGATCCATAAAAACAATGTCGTAGGGCCGGCCGCTTTCCACGCTTTCCCGGACTTTTGCCACAGCCTCAAGGCCGCCGTCGGCGGTCTCAGCGTCTATTCCGTGCTTGGTCAGAAAACCCAGGGCCACGGTCAGGTTTGCCGGAACATCGTCGGCCACCAGGGCCCGCACTCCCTTCTTGGCCACCACGGTGGGCAGCCCTTGTTCGGGACTCTGCACTTTACCGGGATCCCCGGGAACGAGGGGCAGGTATACCGTAAAAACGGAGCCCCGGCCATAGACGCTTTGGACTTCGATGTGGCCGTTCATCAAAGAAAGGAGGTTTTTAGTAATCGCAAGCCCCAGCCCTGTTCCTACGATGCCCCTGTTTCTCCGGGCGTCCAACTGCTGAAAGTTGCCGAAAAGTTTGGGAATGTCTTCCTCTTTTATGCCTATCCCGGAATCCGCAACTTCGGCAATGATGTATTCGGTTTCATCGGGCCCCCGTCTGCCCTGGGAAAGGGTGAAGGAAACGTAGCCTGTTTTTGTGTACTTTACCGCATTGTTGACCACGTTGGTAAAGATCTGCCGTACCCGGGTTTCGTCTCCGTAGAGAACTTCCGGAATCCCCGGATCCCGGTTCCGCCTGAACTCAAGGCCCTTTCCATGGGCGATAAATTCGCACATAGAAGCGACACTGTCAAAAAGGGCGGACATATTGTAATGCACCGGCAGTAATTCAAGTTTTCCCGCCTCTATCTTTGAGAAATCCAGAATGTCGTTAATAATGGTGAGGAGGGATCGGGACATTTTTTTCATTTCTTCAAAATAACCCTTCTGGAGGGTGGTGAGGTTTTCCGTGGGCATGAGATCGCTCATCCCGATAATGGCGTTCATGGGGGTACGGATTTCGTGGCTCATGGTGGCAAGGAACAGGCTCTTGGCCCGGGTAGCCTGCTCCGCATCCTCCCGGGCCTGATCGATAAAGGTAACATCGCTTAAGTAGATAAAGCGCCCCCCGACATCCACCCCCAGTTTGTCGCTGGTTATTGAAAAGTGTTTGTTGCTGCCGTCTACGTTGACTTCTTTAACGGAGGCGGCAAAACCCTGGGAATCAAGGATGTCCCCGATCATCAGTTTCATGTCCATATCGCCAAACAGGTCCAGCACCGGGCGGCCCACAGCCAGGGTCGGGTTTTTGATATGGGCAAATTCCGCCATTGTTTTGCTTAGGTAGGTAATACAGTTAAGGCCGTCAACAATGGCGATCATCATCGGCGTTACTTCCATCAGGGTGGCAAAGGTGTCCGATGCCCTAACCGTTTCTACCCCCCGGTAGGTAATAAAGTAAACGATCATGTAAAGCAGAATGGAGGTGAAGATCATCACTATTCCATGAACCATGAGTTCCGAAAGGGGGGGCTTATAAGAGGGCATGGACAGGGGAAAGCGGAACCAGATCAGGACAAGATTGACCGCATTGGTAAGGAGTAAATACCTTCCCAGGCTTTCCCGGTTATTGTAGACCACCGCAATACAGCAGGTTCCGAAATAAATGGTGAAAAAAAAGTGGACCTCGCGGGTAATGGCCATAGCCGCTATGCCGGCGGCATAGGCCAGGAGGGGACAGTAGAAGGCGGGATCGAGAATTCTGTTGAAACAGTGCTGAACCAGGAGCAGGATGGCTATCAGAATACCTCCCACAACCAGGTTGCTTATGGTTTGCTGAAAATCCCCCTTGGATACCGTGTTCAGGGTCCGGAAAAGGATATAGGCGGAGGTGCCGATCACAATGATGAGATTCGCCATGGTGTAGTAACGAGATTCTTTTATTGTTCTTTCCGCTCCCCTATTCCCCATGGGCCGCCCCGCTGTTTTGGAAGGTTCTGCCCCCTACCGCCGCGATGCGGACAGCCTGGGGGACAATATCAATAGTAAGGGAGGTATCGAAAAAAACCTCGCCGTCCAGGGCAATGCACAGCGGGGTGTCCGAAGTTACGGAAACCCCTTTTACCCGCCGGTAGATCATTTCGGAGGGATGCTTCTTGTAATTCCCCTTCATGTAATCGGGAAGGAGACGCAGCGTTTTGAGGGTAGAGGTTTTGGTAATAGTCAGCATATCAAGGCGGCCGTCATCGGGGACAGCCTCCGGGATGACGACTTTATCGGCGCCGTAACCCCGTCCGTTGGCCAGGTAGATAAGGGCCAGGTTATCTTCTATCTTTTCATCATCCACGGTTATCCGGTAATGCTGCCCGGAGGCTTCCTGGTCAAAGGCCACTGCGATGCCGGACAGGGTGTAGAGCAGGCCGTTGAGAAAGGAATACTTGCGCCGGAGCTTCCAGAACCTTTTTTGGGTTTTGTGGATCTTTCGTATGGCCACCGCTTCGATTCCGATGGAACAGGAGTTAAGGGCGTAGTTGGTGCCGCAGTGGATAATGTCGGCCGGAACGGTGGGGGCGTTTATCTGGGCTTCAATTTTCCGCATTTCCTTCACAAGCCCTTCTCCGAAGGACCGGGCAAAATCATTGCCGCTTCCGTAAGGAACCAGGGCCAACTCGGCGTTGGGGAGCCCCACAATTCCGTTTAGGCAGCCAAAGGCCATCCCGTCGCCGCCGATGGAGTATACCCGTACCAGGGCTTTTCCGGCGGTTACGGCCATGTATTTCCGGATGATGATGATCGCATCCCGGGGAAAACGGGAGATATGGATGGCGTAGGGGCCCTTAAAGGCGCCGACATCCGGCAGATCCGGAATGGCGTCGGAGGAATAAAACGAAGCGCCTTGAGGGGCGCCTTCAAAGTAGGATATTATTTCAGCAATAACCCGGTTAATATCCTTAACCCTTAGAAAAGAGAGCGGATTGATGATAAAAAGGTGCTTCTTTTCCAATGACGCCGGTTTGCCTCCGCTTTATTTATGAGAGTGGAGAAATCGGCCTGTTTCGTCAAGCCCCTATTTCCGGCCTCTATTCCGGCCGTTTTCAGAGGTTGCAGTTCCAAAATCTGACATTTTGGAACTGGCTCTTTTACGAATTTTTAACCGGATATAACCCCTTCACAAAAGTTTTTATTATTTTTTACTAAAAACTCTTGAATTTCATATACTTTTTGTGTAAAATGTAGAAAAACTATAAAGAGACGGATTATGATAGAAAGACCGGAATATCTGAAGAAATTGATAAGTTTCAGGGATAAACAGCTTATCAAAATAGTCACGGGTGTTCGCCGCTGCGGGAAATCCACCTTGTTCCTGCTGTTTCAGGATTACCTGGTGAAAAACGGAACAAGCGCGGAGCAAATCCAACATATAAACCTTGACGATATAAACAACGAATCCCTGCTGGATTACCGGGAACTTCACAGGCACATAGAGTCCCGCCTCGTCAAGGGCAGGATGAATTATATATTCCTGGACGAGATACAGAATGTGAAAAACTTCCAAAAGACCCTTGCAAGCCTTTACATAAAGAAAAACACGGACATATATGTAACCGGCTCAAACGCCTATCTCTTTTCAGGCAAGATAGCGACCCTGCTGACCGGCCGGTATATCGAAATAAGGATGCTGCCCCTTTCGTTTAAGGAATATGTGTCGGCATTGCCGGACAATACCAATCTGCCGGAAAAGTACAGGGATTATTTGGAGAACAGTTCATTTCCTTATACCCTGCAATTTATAGCCAAGCCCTTTAGGAGTGCTTCCCCGCCGGAAAATCCCGAATATAGACTTGGCGAAGGATGGAACAAAAACCAAATCCGCCAATATCTTGACAGCCTTTATAATACCATAGTCCTGAAAGACATAGTGGAGCGGACGAATGTCAAGGATGTTTTACAGCTTGGACGGGTGATAAAGTTTATGTTCAACAACATAGGCAGGGAAACATCCATAAACAACATAGTCAATACCATGGCGGCGGATAAGCAAAAAGTTTCCCATGCTGATGTTGGGTTATACCTCAACGCCCTATGCGATAGTTATGTTTT
>JAISRN010000073.1 GCA_031273605.1 Spirochaetales bacterium
AAACATTACAGCTTGGGAAAAAGTACAGCCTCAGACTCAAACGCCGCATATTGAGTTGGGGGTTTGAGCAACATCTTGAGGCCGTCCTCGCTCTCTGATGTTTCATGCGTTTGTCGTGAAAATCTTATAAAACCCCCTTGACAAAACCCGCAAAAAAGTTCAAATTACAAAAAACTTTGCCGGGGGAAAGCCATGACCGATGAGTTGAGGGAAATTCTTGAAAACAATGGACTTCGTGAGTACATTAATATTTTTACCAAGCATAAAATATTGGATGTTGATATTGTCTCAGAATTAAGCGAAATTGACTTAGAAAAAATCGGTGTCCAAGCCCTTGGCGACAGGAAGAAGATAATCAAGCTATTTTCTTCCGCTCATAATCCCCCTGCACAGACCAATCAAGGGCCTTCCAATAGCGTCCCGTCGGAATTTATCATACACCATGCCGCCAAAACGGGTAATGACGTTAAAACCGGGCTTGGCCGGGGATTTGGCGAAACAGTGGGCAAAAAAGCAGGGGGATGCGCCTGGTCCATCGGGGTCTTGGTTGTGATTGTCATTGTGATTTTCATCATTTTTATGTCTGCTTTTTAGCTGCCGGACGGGAACCTCATCATTTTGTATCATAATGACCCTCCCCTGGGGACAATTTGGAACACCCCCCTATTATCGTCTTCCTCCGTGGCGCCCATGAGCCCGGCTCTTAGCCTTAAAAATTCCCCCCGGCGGCCAGGATAAGCACATAGAAACAAAAAAGAGGAAAATGGACCACTTTTTCCCCAAAAGAGGGAAAAAGTCGACCTCGATTAAACCAAGCTTCCTTTAAACCAAGCTTCCTTTTAAACCAAGCTTCCTTATGGACAGCACGGACTCTTGCTCGAGGTCTAATCTGTCATCTGTGAGGTCAGTGGTTATATCCACGGAGGACCCTGGATTTTTGTCCACTCTTTCTTCTTCCTCTTCCTTCTTCGACTTCTTCGACTTCGCGGTCTCTATTCTTCATCCCGTACTCCTGTCCGTGGCTTTAGTGTGGTCCGTGGTTAAAAATTTCTATGCGTTTATCCTGCCCGGCGGCAAAAGCCCCTTGACAAAAAGTGAAATTTCGGCTTAACTAAAGGCATCCCCAAAAGGGGTTCCTGCCCAGGTGGTGAAATTGGTAGACACGCTAGGTTCAGGGTCTAGTGTCCTTACGGATGTGCTGGTTCAAATCCAGTCCTGGGCAAATCTTTAACACCCAAAGCGTTCCAAAATGTCAGATTTTGGAACCGGCCCACTTCTCCTGTTTTTCCCCTATTTCCCCTGGACCTTCCGGATGTGGGCGGCTATTTTTTGATCCTCCCCTTGGATATGCCGGATCAGCCAGTGGACAATAATCGAATAAACTTTGCGGCTCAGGCTTTCGGAGGAACCCTCCTCTTTGTGCTCCTGAATAAGGGCGGCAACTGTTTTTTTAAAATCCTCATGGAGTTTTTTGTGCTCTTCGTACCCAGGAAAATGATATTTTAACTGCAAGGCCTCTTCATCGGCAAAGTGTTTTACCGTATAAGAAGCCAAAAAATCCAAAGCCTCTTGCAGCACGGCGGCGCTTTGCCCCTGGGAACACGCGTCAACTAAATCGCTGGTAAGTTTAAAAATCTGCCGGTGCTGGGCGTCAATTTCTTCGTTTCCCGTTTCGTATTCCTCATTCCAGGCAATTCCGTACTTCCAGCCGGAGGCATGTTCGGCCGCCGCGGTTTCAAGGACGGGGAGATCTCCGGGTTTAAGATACTTCCGCAGAATATCCAGCACGCTGTCTATGTTAAGGGGTTTCCCGATGTGATCGTTCATGCCGGCCTCAAGGCATTTTTCAATATCTTCCCGAAAGACGTTGGCCGTCATGGCGACGATGGGCACAGTCCGGGCCTGGGGAATGTCCATGCCCCGGATGCGCCGGGCAGCTTCGTAGCCGTCCATTTCCGGCATCTGCACATCCATAAAAATCATATCGTAACTGTCCGGCGCGGCGGTCCACATCTCCAGGGCCTCCCGCCCGTTTTTCGCGCAGTCAATCCGCAGACCCGAGGGCTCCAAAAGGGCCAGCACAATTTCCTGGTTAATTTCCACATCCTCGGCCAAAAGCACCCGGCAGCCTTCAAATTGGTTCTCCCCGTCACTGTCCCCGCCGGCGGGAAGGGAAGACTGCGGGGCGGACAAGGCGGCGCTTTCCCGGTTTTGCGGCGGCCGGCCCCGTTTCACCTGAACCGTAAAGGAAAAGGTAGAACCCCTGCCCAACTCGGATTCTATGCTGATTTCGCCGCCCATGAGAGAAACAATTTGTTTTGAAATGGCCAGGCCCAGCCCTGTTCCGCCAAACTTTCGGGAGGTGCTGGTTTCGGCCTGCTCAAACGAAGAAAAAACCCTGGTTTGCTGCTCCTGGGAAATGCCGATTCCCGTATCGGTTACCCGGATTTCAATGGTGCAAAGCCCCTCCTCTTCTTTTAAAAAGCAGGCTTCAAGGCTGATGGAACCTCCGTTGGGGGTAAACTTGACGGCATTTCCTAACAGGTTGGTAATGACCTGGGCCAGCCGCTGATCGTCCCCAATCATGTACCTGGGAATATTCTTGCCTATAGTTATGGTCAAATGCTGCTCTTTTTCAATTACCCGGAAACTGATAATATTTTCGACATTCCTAAGCATCTTTTCAAAATCAAATTCGGCCAGGGAAAGTTCGAATTTATTGGCCTCTATTTTAGACATATCCAGGATGTCGTTAATAACTCCCAGGAGGTGAACCGAGGCGTCTTCAATTTTATCCAAACAATAATTTTTGCGCTCCACCTCCGGGGAGGATTTAGCGATAGAAGTCATGCCGATGATAGCGTTCATGGGGGTGCGGATCTCATGGGACATATTGGCCAAAAAATCGCTCTTGGCCCGGCTGGCCGCCTCCGCCGTTTTAATTGACTGTTCCAGCTTTTGGTGGGTTTCGTTACGCATAAAGGCGTTGGCCATGAGCAGGCTGCCGGACTTTAGGATTTCCTCCTCATCTGCGGAAAAATACCGTTCCCGGCGGCAGTCGTCAAAACTAACAAAGCCCCAGAACTTGTCCTGCAAAAATACCGGAAGAACCAGGATGGATTTGATGCCGTAGGGCGACAGGCGATTCTGCTCCACCGCGGATAAGTCTTTTAAGGGGCCGTTGACGCTTTTCCCCGCTAAAAACTTCGCTTCCCATTGGGGGATGCTGTCAATATAAGGAAAGTCATAGGGATAGGCGCTCTGGGTTCGTACCGTGGCAAACCGCAGGCCGGCGCTTCTATCCAGCCACTCAAAAATCTGGGTGTAATAAAGAACTCCGTCCTTAATATAATTTTTCCAGATGTAAATGCGATCAACCTCTACCATGCGGGCCAGCATCTCCATGCCCCGCTGAAGGGTCTGATCAAAACGCTCCGTATCCGAGGCCAGCAGCAGGGAGGCCACATGGTTTACCGTATCCAAAAGAAGTTCCTGCTGCACAAGTTCGTTGGTCCGTTCCTTAACCATGATTTCCAGTCTCTTTCCCTGCCCCGCCCGGCGCAGAAATATGGCAAAAAGAAGGGCCAAAAGACAAAGCATTAAAACGGAAATGCCGATAAGCCAGGGAATCCGGGCCATGGCGACCTGTCCCTCGTAATCAAAGATCCAGCGGGCCCACAGTTCGTTTAAGGCTTCGGTGTCGATCAGTTGAAGGGCCTTGGAAACCAGGGAGCTTAGGATCTCCTCCCCGGAGTTAAAGCCAAAAGTAGATTCGTAGGGATACTTAAAAACATAGTTAGCCTTAAAGCCCGGCAAAAGCAGATCCGCCCTGGACATAAGCAGATCAATTTTCCCCCGCTCCAGGGCGTCAAAGGCGTCCACTGAACTGGTGAACATTATGGTATTAGCATGGTTAGGAAACCAGGCTAAAAAGGCTTCGGCATAGGCGGTGCCCGCCAGCAGGCCGACCCGGGAAAGGAGGATCTCGCTGAGGTTAACCGTTTCAGAGTCGGAACGGGAAAGGAGGGCGTAATAATCGGTAAGGTAGGAAGTATCGGACCAAAGAAAGCGGCCCTTCCGATCTTCGGTACGAATTAGTTCCGTTATCATGGACACTTCGCCGGTTTCGAGCATGCGAAGCAGTTCGGTCCAATCAACGGGAGTTTGGTTGATCGCCGCAAAGTTAAGGCCGGTTAAGTTTTTTATTTCCTCCAGCACATCAAAGGCAATCCCCTTCCAGTTTTTATCCTGGGGATCATAAAAACTAATGGGATAATTGTCATACTCCGCGGCAAATAAAATAGGGCGGTTGGCCCTAAGGGCATCCCGGATAAAAGCCTGTTCCTCCCCGGTAAGCCTGAGAAAAAGCCGGCGGGGCAGGTAACTTTGCCGGCCCTGGTTGTACAGCCTGTTTAGGTAAGGGAGGGCCCCGGCGTCCAGGGCTTTTTGAATCACCGCAATGATGGGGGCAAGTTCCTCTTTGGGAGTGGCGAGGGAAACGGGGCTAAAAATGAAGGGAAAAAAATCCTCCGCGGTTATATCGCCATAGGCTTCAAAGACGGCCTCGGCAACGGACTCCACGATAAACGCATCCGCCAGCCCTTCCTTCAGCATCCGGTAGGCGGATTCAAAGGTCCCGGTATAAACCGGCTCAAAGGGTTTCTGCTCCTGCCGGGCCATCTGTTCTTCGGTAACGGCCCCTTCCAAAAAGGCGTAGCGCAAAGGCCGGGTTTCAGCAATCTCCCCAAGGGGGGGGCTGCCCGTGAGGGTGAGGAATTTAACGGAACGCTGGGCAATGGGGCCGGTCATCCTGTAGACCCGCCGGCGTTCCTCCGTGGCGGCCAGTTCCCCGGTAAAGTCAATCTCTCCGGATTCTAAACCCGCCACAAGGACATCCCAGTCGTAAATGGCCGGGTGAAAGGAAATGCCGAAAAGCCGGGTAAGCCAGCGGCAAAACAGGACGGAGAAGCCTTCCATCCTGCCCTTCTCATCGTAAAAGGTTTCGGAGGTCAGGTTCATGCCGTAGGTAAAAGGCCGCCCCTGGGCTTTCAGGGCCTCGACAGCTTGAATCTCTTCATCCGTCAATCCCGGAATCTCCCGGTAGGAGGTAAAAATAGGATCCCCTTGATTTGGGGAAGAGCTTTTGGCGCAGCCGGACGCCCCTAAAAAGAGGGTTCCCAAAAGAAAAAGGGAAGTTAATTTTTTTATTCCTTTCATAAATGACGCCCCTTTTCCCGGCCCCGGGCTTAAAAACTTAAACTTTTTTCCAGGCCCCCGACCCAGCCGCCCCCGTTTAAAACGCTTTCCCGGCAGGCATTGCAGAGGGCGGTTATTTGAGCGGCCTGGGCAAAATCGGCATACCCCGCAGCCTGACCTTCCCCCCCTCCGGCGGCCCGGGCAATGTCTCCGTAGACCGCTTCAAAAAAACCCCTCAGGGTATCCACAAAGCCCGATCCAAAACCTAAAACCTGGGTGCGGATTCCCTCCCCCTTCAGTCCGGTATGAATCAGGTTATTATCCTCACTGTTCCACCACAGGGAAGCCCCCTCGCCGGTAACCTCCAAACTAAGGCGGTTGATTCTCCCCGGAGAAACCTCCGACAGAACCAGGGAACCCAGGGCGCCGTTATCAAACCGCATATTAATCACCGCCGCATCTTCGGAGCTGATGGCGACTTTTTCGCCCCCGGCGGCGGGGCCGTTCAGGGTTCCCCCTTTTAGGAAGCCCTGGGGAAAAAAGACGCCGAAATCCGCCTGCAGGCCGACAATCCGGCGGCCGGTGATAAACTGGGCAAAATCAAACCAGTGGGAGCCAATCTCCGTTACCGCCCGCATGGGACCGGCCTCTTCGGGGCGGTAACGCCAATCGTAGGCCGTGGGAAACACGTTAAACTCCTGCAGGTAGGAACCGTGAACCAAAAGAACCCGGCCAAAATCGGAACTCTGAACCCGGCCCCTCATCAGGCCGGCGGCCCGGTGAAAGCGGACGTTAAAATTAACCCCGTTGACCAGCCCCTTTTCGGCGGCCAGGGCCGCTAATTCCCGGGCCTCCCGGTTATCCAGGCACAGGGGTTTCTCGCAGATCACGTGCTTACCCCCTTCCAGGCATTTTTTTACCAGGCCGTAGTGGGACGCCGGGGGAGTGCAGATGTGAATCACATCAATATCCTCCCCCAGGAGGTCCTCCTCGTTAAGGGAAAACCGCCTGGCCTTCCACCGGCGGGCAAAGGGTTCCAGGGTTTCCCGGCGGCGGCCCAGGCATAGCTCAACCCCTATGCCTTGTTCGTTTAAGACCTGGGCGTGGACGGCGGCGATAAACCCGCAGCCGAGGAGGGCCGCTTTCATTATCCTTTTTCCAACTTTTTTACAATTCCTTCCGGTTTCTAATAACCCAAATGAGGGCAAAAATGGAGGTAAGAACAATCAGGATTCCCGCAACCCGGATCAGGGTTAGGCCGACGGCGGCGGGCACCGCAAAAAGAACCAGGGCCAGAAAAAGCGAAACCGCCGCTTCGTAATAGTAGCCCCTGTAGGGTTTTTCATCGGCCTTTAACTTTCCTATGGCCAGAAGCATGATAATCGAAGAGAGAATCAGCTCCGCCGCCACACAGTACATGATCACGGTCCAAACGGCGGCGGCAAAAAACCGGGGCGCCAAAATCGCGGCGATACCGGCTATGATGGAAACGGTTCCTCTAAAGAGAATCATGTTTTTAAAACTTTTGTCGTCCAAAAGCCTCGCCAGGTAAAACGCGTTATAAAGGCCGTTAAGAACCGACACAACCCCAATGCCGATAATCAAAGTCAGCAGGAACCCCTGGGGCGAAAAAATCATGATCATCCCCAAAAAAATAACCAGAATCCAAACCACAATAATGATTCTTGACTGAAACATATCTCCTCCACAATCAATAGTTTATACGGAAGCTCCCGTAATTTTTCATCATAGTCCCGGCCAGTCTTCCCCGGCGTTAATCCGGCATTCATCCCCGGAAAGAAAAAATCTAAGCCCCGCCGCCTCCTCGATCCGGGCCGGGGTGGTTAAGAATTCCCCAAGGTCCCGCCGTTCCCTGGGCAGCACGTTGGGAATCAAAAAGGCCGCCGCCAAGGTCTGCCCGGAGGGTTCCTCCCTAAGGACTATTTTAAACAGGGCATCCGGAACCGCCGTCCTTTTTTCCAAACCCTGGCCCAGCCACAGCGAGGGGCTGCGGTTAAAAAAAACCGGCCCGCAGATAACCCAAACCTTGCCAAACCTATCCGCCCAGGCAAGACAGAGCTCCTCCAGGCGGCGCCAAACTCCGTTGTTTTGCCATTGAAGCTGGGGTACCGCGTTGAGAAGGGTGAAGGTTTCCCAGGCCGCCTCAGCCCCCAGCCTTCCCGCGGTTTCCCTGGGACACAGGTGTCCCCGAACAAAACGGTAGTCCCCCTTAACCTCGGGCAGCCTTCCGGCGCCCCGGGCGGCGTAGGAGGCATCCCCCGGAGCTATTCCCCCAAGGAACAGTTCCGGGTCGGTCCGCCACCGGGGCCGGGGGCCTAACCGGGGGGGCGGCCCTTCCCAGGGGCTGATCTCAAAGGCCGCCCACTCGGCAATCCCCCACAGGTCCGGCTCGCCGTCCCCATCGTCATCATCCGGTCCGTCAAAGCTCAAAACAAAGGCGGCAAACTCAAAATACAAGTCCCTGGGCGCCGCTTGAAAGCGATCATGGTTAGGCCCGCCGGGACCAACCGGGGACGGCGTTTGGGCGCCCAGCCCCCGGGGCCAAACAAAACAAGCCAAAAGAAAGAGGATTCCCCGGAGCCTTCCCAAAACCGGAAACGCCATGGTTAAAGCCGGGAGTAGGCGCAGGCCAAATCCGCCGCCAGCCGGGCATTATTGAGAACCAGCTTAATATTGGCTTTCAGGCTGTCTCCTCCGGTTTCTTCGACAATTTTTGCCAGGAGAAAGGGGGTGGTTTCCTTTCCCTTTATGCCCTTAGACCGGGCCTCCGCCAAAGCGGATTCAATGCAGCGGTCTATCCTTTCCTTGGGGAGGGAATCCTCCTCCGGAATAGGGTTAACCACCAGGACTCCCCCCTTTAAGCCCAGGTCCCATTTGGCTTTCAGGGCCTTGGCAATGTCTTCGGGGTTGTCCAGCCGCCAATCCAGAAAGATTCCCGACTGACGGGTAAAAAAGGCGGGCAGCTCGTTAACCCCGAACCCCACCACCGGCACCCCTTCGGTTTCCAGGTATTCCATGGTGAGGGGAAGGTCCAGAATACTCTTGGCCCCGGCGCAGACCACCGCGGCGTCGGTCCGCCCCAGTTCCCGGAGGTCCGCGGAAATGTCAAAGGTTTCCTGGGCAAAACGGTGCACCCCCCCGATGCCCCCGGTGGCAAAGATCCGAATTCCCGCCAGGGAGGCGATAATCATGGTGGCCGCCACGGTGGTGCCGCCGTGGAGCCCCCCGGCCACGGCAAAGCCCAAGTCCCGGCGGCTGCATTTGAGAATCTTTGCCCCCGGAACGGCCAGGATTTCAAGCTCCTCCCTATGGAGCCCCGCTTTAAGCCGCCCCCCCAGGATGGCCACCGTAGCGGGCACGGCCCCCCGGCTTCGGACGGCTTGTTCAACCTCCAGGGCGGTTTCGATATTTTGGGGATAGGGCATCCCGTGGCTGATAATGGTTGATTCCAAGGCCACCACCGGGCGGCCTTCCTCCAGGGCTTGCCGGACTTCCGGGGTCATATCCAGATAGGGCGGGCGGTTCATTTTTCCTCCTGAAAGTCTGCGTCTTAAAACAAGGAAGCTTGGTTTAAACACGGAAGCTCGGTTTAAACACGGAAGCTTGGTTTAAAAAACGCGGATAGCCAAAAGTATACTCGATAACCCAATAATTGTCAGGATAAGGACTCGCCCTCTTTAGAAAATTCCCCGAAAATTTTCTGCGGATTCTTCCCATTTTAGGATAAGGGTTATCAACTCCCCGGGATTAAGTTTTTCCGAAACCGCCTGGGGCGAGGCCAGGGCAAAGGCGGCGGCGGCGGAGCCGGTGATAAGGTCTTCCCCGGCCCCGGCGGCCAAAAAGGAACCCTCCCTGATGAGGGAATGAAAAAGAAGGCCCGCCGTTAGGGCGTCCCCCGCCCCGGTGGCCGAGATTATCCGGGGCCCCAGGGGCGCTCCGGGGGACTTAAAAACCAGGGGAGCTCCGGGGGCTTCGGCGGTTTTCGAACTTTCTAACCGCGCCACCCCTTCTTCTCCCAGGCTGATGTAAATCCGCCGGGGTCCCCGGTTCAGCAGGATTCTTCCGGCCTTTAGTAATTCCGGGCTCAAACCCGGAGAAGGGCCGGGGGCGGCGCCAATCATGGCAAAGACTTCCAGCCCGTTGGGTTTGATAACATCCAGTTCCCTAAGCAGTTCCCCCTCCCGATAGGCGGCGGCCCGGCGGCCCTTGCTGCCGGAAACCGGGTCCATCCAGGCCGTTAGACCGGGAAACCGCCGGCGCACCGCCAGGGCTGCCGGAGGAAGCAGGTTGCCGTCTAAAAGCAGGGCCGAAAAGGGCGGGCCGCCGCCGGGACAAAAGGATCGTTTCCGGGCCGCGGATTCCGCCCGGTCAACCCCGGCCAGGGCCTGGGACGCGTCAAAGCGATCAAAGAGGGACATCCCCGATAAGGCCAGGGCCATATCGTGATGATCATCCAGGAGGGATAAGTAAATGGGGGAACTTTCATTTTTAAATTTTCTCACCCCCGCGGTTCCCAGGCCGGCCTTTTGGCAGCTCTTTAAGATGAAGGTTCCAAAAAAGTCCCGGCCTAAGGCGCTGACAAATTCCACCTCCAAACCCAGGCGGCAGAGGTTTTCCGCCATGTTCCGCCCTACCCCGCCGGCGGCCATCCGCACCCGCCCCGGATTAGAATCCCCCGGTACCAGGGGCTTATCGCTTTGGCCTTCCAGATCCAGGGTAACCCCCCCGGCCGCCAGAACGGGCAGGGGCCGCCGGAAGAAAAAGCGGGCCCCCTGGGGGGTTTCTTCCATCCCTTCCCACCTAAGGCAGGCCGAAGCGGCCAAAATGGCCAGGGCTTTTTTTGAGTAAAAAGAAAGGCAGGGCCGCTCCCGGATGTGCCGCCACCGGGCCAATTCCTCCGGTCCGGCGGGGGCCAGGGGGGTGTGAATCACGGCCAGCCCCCCCGGTTTAAGCCAGGAAGCCAGGCGGGAAAATTCCTCCGGCGGATCGGCAAAGTACCCGGCGGCTTCCAGGCAAAAGACCAGGTCGAAACTCTGCCGGACCTCCGGGGAATCCGGCAGGACCGAACCGGGGCAAAGGGGATCCCACCCCTCGGCGGCAAGGCCCCTTTCCCGGAGAAGTTTAAGGCTTAAGGTTTCCGCCCCGCAGCCCCAGTCTAAAACCCGGCCGGCCCCCGGCGCTAAGGCCAGCCCCCGGTCAAAATTTTCCAAAAGAAACCGCCTGTAGTCCGGGCCGGTTTCGCCCTTAGGGTGAAGTTTGTACCGGGCCGGGCTTTCCTCTTCCGGGCGGGCCCAGGAAAACCCGCAGCGGGGGCAGGTCCAAAACCCGCTGACCCGGAGCTCCCTGCCGGGGGGAACGGAACCCCGGCAAACCGGGCAGGAAACCCCTCCTTGCGAATCAAGCCGGTCCGGATTAGTCATAATTCATTATAGGGGAACAGGGACAAAAAGAAAAGCCTTGAGAAAGTTGAGGCTTGACAAGCTCCGGAGAAATATCCTATATTTATTACCGGGCAAGCCTATGGATCATGGTTTTTTTCAGATTCTCCTCACCGTTCTGATCGTGATGGACCCCATCGGCATAATTCCCTATTTCCTGTCCCTCACCGCTTCCTACGACACAAAAACCCGGAATAAAATCATAACCAAATCCGTCCTGCTGGCCGCCCTGGTGTTAGCCATTTTTCTGGGGAGCGGAAAATTCATCCTTAACTTTTTCGGCATTAAGCCCGGCGCCTTTTATATCTCCGGGGGCATCCTCTTTTTTCTCATAGCCTTTGAAATGATCTACTCCCGGCCCACGAGCCGCCGGGTGCCGGCGGAGGAAGAGGAAAACCACCACAGTTTTGTGGCCCTCTTTCCCCTGGCCGTCCCCATGATTGCCGGACCGGGACTCCTCACGGTGATAGTAACCTATGTGTCCGGCGGCAGTTCCTGGCTTCAGGCGGTACGGCTCCTGCTCCCCGCCCTGGCCATCGGGCTGGGCTGTATGTTTGCCGTTCTCCGGGCAAGCCTTTTTATTCACCGCATCCTGGGGATCATGGGCATCTTTGTTATGGAAAAAATAATGGGACTCATCCTGGCAGGCTTTGCGGTTCAGCTTATCTATAACGGCCTTGAATCCCTGGGAATCATCGGGCCTTAAACACTTAAAGAGCTTTTGAAGCCTGGTTTGCCCGGCTTAGGAAACCCCCGGCCTCTGAAGGGCGCTCATTCATCCAGGAGGGCCTTAAACATATCCACCGCCGCGGGGATGATCTCATCGTTAAAATCGTACCGGGGGGTGTGAATGGGCGCCCGGTCTTCCCCGGCCCCCAGCCAAAACAAGGCCCCCCGGGTTCGTTGGGTAAACCAGGCGAAATCTTCGGACCCCCGGCTGAGGGAGTCCCCCTCCAGGAGAGTCAGCCCCAGCCTCTTGGCCGCCCGGCGGACCTTGCCGGCGCTTTCGCCATGGTTAACCGCGGCGGGAACCCTGTCCCGAAGGGAAACCTCGTACTCCAAACCGTAGCGGGCCGCCTGGTCCCTGGTTTTGTTTTCGATTTTTTGCCTTAGGGTTTCCAGTTCATGATCAAACTGGCTGCGGATGGTCAGGAGCAGACGGCCTTCGCTGGCCGCCATGCCGAAGGCTTCCTGCCCCGCGTTTATCCCCACAACGGTACACATCGCCAGCCCCTTGTACCCCGCGGGATCGGTCAATTCGGGGATGCTTTGGATAATCTCCCCAATGGCAAAGCAGGGGTTGCGCCCGTCTTCGGGCTGGCTGGCGTGGGCCGGGACGCCCGTGAGGGAGATAATCATCCCGGTAGAGCCGCAGGCGGCGGTATCCTCCATCACGGCAATGCTGTTTTTTGGCAGCCCCGGCACATTGTGATAAGCGAAAATTTCAGAAATCCCCGCTTCATCCATCAGGGGGGCGCACTCCAAGGCCCCCTCAACGGTTTCCTCGGCGTGCTGAAACACAAAATAGACGTTTTTCTCCGCCCCCTCCTTATTTATTTCCAGGGCCAGGGCGGCTAAGGAGGCGCTGTGGCCGTCGTGCCCGCATTTATGGGCCACCCCGGGAAACCGGGAGGCGTAGGGCAGATCGATGGTTTCCTCCATGGGCAACCCGTCAAAATCCGCCCGGAAGGCCACGCTGGGCCTGCCCTCCCCGGCGGGGTAGCGGGCGTAAAACCAGCGCCCCCGGTCAACTATTTCCAGGGCGGTATTTTGCTTTAGAAAATCAATCAACCGCTGCTTGGTCCACCGTTCCCCGCCGGATAACTCCGGATGGCGGTGCAGTTCGTGGCGCAGCCCTATTGCCAAATCCAGATGCCCTTTATCCATAATGGTTTTTCTAAAGCCATTGAACCTGGTAATAATATAAAAACAGCCTATAGGAATCGGGATCACTTTTATTTCCCCCATTATAGCGGGAAAGTAAAAAATACCCATCGGTAATGTCTTCATCAGGAAAATAACTAATAGGGGCATAAAAGAGATTGACATCCCCCGCGGACAAAGCGGCGCCGATAATGGCTTCGTAATTATTTAAAATATAAGACCAAAACTGGTCGTCATCCAAAGTAACATTATCGGCAATGCCTGCTATTTGAAAAAACTCATATACATCAAACCCCGCGGTTGTATCGGCGGATAGGGTGCTGCGTAACTCCAGAGAACAGGTAACTTTATCCCCCGCCCAGTCATTATACTCCCGGAGAGGCATATTATCGATATATTTCCACCGCAGGTAATCAGGATCAAACTCCGCATAAACGGACAAACCCAAGCTAAAGAAAAGGATAAAACCAAATAACCGTTTCATAACCGCCTCCTTTGCCTTAGCTTTTTATACTATCTTTGGCATGATTTTCTGTCAATCTTCGGAATAGGTATTTTCTTCCCTGTACTCCGGTGTATATAAATATCATGGTTTGAACCGCTTCTTAAAAAAACAACTCCGCTCTCTTTGAGAATTTTAATAAATTCCTGCCGCTTCATCGGGATATTTCTAAAATGCCCTTCCGCTCTTTAACTTCTAAAGTGCCATCTTGTATCCAGCCATAAATTTCCCTCAACGCTTCTTCAAAATCCTGCTGATTCTCACCCTGGGTCGTATATTCAGGATAATCGTCAAGATGCCCCACATAGTACCCATCATCAATGACATAAGTGTATTTTAACTGCACCTTTTACTCCTGTTTTTTTGGCAACTTATCCGGACTGTACCCTGCCACTCCCCCGGCTGAAAGCCTTCCGGAATGTCTATCCGGACCGTATCGCCGGTCTGCACTATCACATACAGCCCTTTCTTTATCGCGTAGCTCCGGACCGACTCGTGCATAATCGCTCCCGCAAGGGCTCCCCGAACCTTCCGGCGATCCCCATGCCGGTCCGTTTCCTTCATCTGCCGGGCCATCTCTTTCTCTCTTGTTCCACCTCTAAGCATACCCTGTTTCAGGGGTAATTTCAAGTTCCCTGCAAAGCGGCAAGCGGCCTTGACAAGAATTTAAAAACATGGGAGGCTTCCTTGAAACTTCAGTTTGCGGGAAACCAGCCCTGAATTTCGGTTCTACAAAGCGCGGAGGATTTGAAAATGTCTAAAACAAAGCTGGTCTTTTTGTTTTTTGCCCTGGGGTTTATGAATGTCTTTGCCAACGATATCAACCTCACCCTGCGAATCACCGGCGTGTCCGTTGGGGCGGGAAAGGTTTACGTCGTTATCTACTCCAACGAAAACGATTATAAAAATAACACCTGGTTTTTAGCCTTTCCCCTGGAGTCCGTCAACACCTCCCTGTCCCACAACTTCACCCTGCCGGATGGAGAGTATGTGTTCGCCTTATTTCAGGACCTTAATGACAACGTCCAGGTAGACACCAATATTCTCGGCCTGCCCAAAGAACCGGTGGGCATGAGCAACTACAGCGGCCGGGGGCTGCCCGGAAATTTTGACAGATTGAAAGTGCCGGTCCACAACAACGGAACCTCCGTAACCATCAACCTGAGATGATCTTTGCCAGTACCAAAAATCCCCGCCTCCGGATCGATTTTTCCCGGGGGGTTTTTCAGGGCCTGGCCCCCGACGGCGGCCTTTACCACCCTGTGGAAACCCCGGACCTTTCGCGGCTCTTTAAGAGCCTTTCTCCCCGGACGGATTTTACGGATCTCGCTTCCCAGGTAACGGCGGAGCTGTTGAAAGATGAAATAACTTCCCACCAGGCCGGGGAAATCTGCGGCAGGGCCTTTACCTTCGCCCCCCGGCTGGTTTACCTCCCGCCGGACCCGGAGGCCCCGGAAAACAGCGGCCCGGCCATCCTGGAACTCTACCACGGTCCCTCCTGCGCCTTTAAGGATTTCGGCGCCTGCTTTTTGGCTTCCTGCATGGAAGAATTTCTGGGAACCGAAAAGCGGGAAGCGGTGATCCTCACCGCCACCTCCGGGGACACCGGCAGCGCCGTGGCCCAGGCCTTTCACCATAAAAAAAATATCGAAGTGGTTATCCTTTACCCCTCAGGCCGGGTAAGCCCCCTGCAGGAAAAGCAGCTCACCACCCTGGGGGGCAACATCAGGGCCCTGGAGGTGCAGGGCTCCTTTGACGACTGCCAGGCCATGGTAAAGGCGGCCTTTGTCGATCCGGTCCTGATCAAAAGGCTTACCCTGTCTTCCGCCAACTCCATAAACATAGGGCGGCTTATCCCCCAGGCTTTTTATTACCTTTGGGCCTGGATCAAAACGGAACAAAAGGAGCTGCGCTTTTGTGTGCCCTCAGGGAATTTCGGCAACCTTACCGCAGGGGTTCTGGCCTGGACCTGGGGCATGGGGGTTTCGGGATTCCTGGCGGCCACCAACCGGAATAACGTGGTGCCGGAATATCTGAACACGGGGCAGTACCGGCCGCGGCCTTCCCTGCAAACCTGTTCCAACGCTATGGATGTGGGCAGCCCCAGCAACTTTGATCGTCTCCTGGCCATCTTTAAAGGGGATTGGAAAAAGATGCGGGAGGTAATGTCGGGGGCGGAGGTGAATGACGAGAACACCCTAAAAACCATTGCCCAGGTGTATCGGGAAAAGGCTTATCTCATGGACCCCCATACCGCGGTGGGTTATCACGCCGGCATGGGCTTCCGGAAAAAGCATCCCGCCGCCGAACCCCTGGTCATCCTTTCCACCGCCCATCCGGGAAAATTTGCGGAGGTGATCGAAAAGGCGGTGAACCAATCCCCTCCCCTCCCGGCGGCGCTGTCGGCCCTGGCGGACAAACCTAAACAGGCGGTTCTTATTGATTCAAACTTTCAATCCCTTAAGGATTTTCTCTTAAAAAATTATTAACCCCGAAGCCCGCCGCTCTGTTTTCTTTCATTTGACGGCCAGCATGAGGGAGCCGTCATGATAGATAAGAATGGCGTTTGAAGGATTGCCCAGATGGGTACAGAGCTTGAGGGGAAGCTCCACGGTTCCCATTTTGCAGTCATTAGACTGAATCAACTCGCCGGGAACATACTCCCGGGTACTGCCCGGCTTTAGGGCTTCCTGAAATTCCGGCACGGTTAGGCCGGTGTAAAGTTTTATAGGATAGGAATACTGAAAAAGATTTAAGTCGGCGCCGTCGTTGGGGTGAATCACCACCCGTCCCGGAGGAAACTGTATATCCCCCAGGATTTTTAAAAGGGGGGTTTTATTCATGGTTCACTCTCCTTTAAAACCAGTTTATTGATGTTTCTATCTGCAAAAGTTTACCCTTCCGAAAAACTTCCGGCGGCCGGGGCTTGGGCCAGGGCTTCGATTTCCACCAGGGCCCCCCGGGGAAGCTCCCGGACAGCCAAGGTTGAACGGGCGGGTTTGCCGGTAAAGTACTCCCCGTAAACCCGGTTAAAAGCGTCAAAATCCTTCATATCCGTCAAGTAACAGGTGGTCTTGATAACCCAGGGCAAGCCGGAACCGGCGGCCCGGAGCGCCGCGGCCAGGTTGTCAATTACCTGACGGGTTTGGGCGGCAATATCCTTCCCGGTAATTTCGCCGGTTTCGGGGGAAAGGGGGATCTGGCCGGAGGTCCAGACAAGGCCGCCGTTCCTAACGGCCTGGGAATAAGGCCCAATGGCGGCCGGGGCTTCGGAGGTTTCGATGATTTCCATATTTTTTAATCTCCCAAAATAAGTGTAGCCCCCTTCTCCGTTTTTGTCAAAGGCCCGCCGCGGCCATTACCAAGTTAAGACGACCACGGACCTCACGGACTAGACCACGGAATGAAGGAAGAGGACCGCGAAAACGCGAAGGGAACTCATCCAAAAGAGAAGAACCTGGTAACGCCATAATTCACTGCTGTCCGGTTTAAATTAAGAAAAAAATGAAATAGTTTGTTAAGCCATCCGAGCAGATCCGATTTTGGAAAAGCCGTACAGAAGCGCCAAGCGGATAAGGGGGTGAGGACACTGGCTGGGCAAAAGGGACGCAGAAGGTCCGCAGAGAACGGGGACCTTCTGCTAAAAACGCCAAGCAGCAGCTAAGGCTTGAGCCCCCTGAACCCGGGGAAACCCCAAAGGGATTTTCCCCGGGAAACAGAGAACTTATGTCAGCTCCCTTGTTGTGGCGGTGGCCAAGTGCCGTCAACAAGCACCTCGGTCTTACTTTTCTTTGTATAGTCGCCGTAGAAAAGATTGGCCTGAGCTTGGTCTGGGTCGCCCTCTAGGTTAAGCTTCGTGTTACCATCAGTAAGCGCATAAGTAAAGAAAAATCCAGGTGACCAGGCTCCGTTCTCCTCAAGGCCCAGTTCCAATTCCGCGCCGTTTGTACGGGCTTCCTCAAACGCTTGGCAAGCAATAGGTTCTTTGTTGAGGATTGTGCTCCAGTCCGGCTTTACATAAGCCCATATGGGGGTCTCTGCTCCAACGTAGTATGACTTTATATAGATATTGAAACTCCTATCGGAGTTTACTTCCACAACGGCTTGTCTCGCTGTTAGCTCACCCGCTGGCGGAATGATCTCATTCTGTTCCCAAACTCCGATTAGGTTTGTGTCCATGGTGATTCCGGGGTCGTCGGGCTCGTCTTTGCAGGAGCTTAACCCGATGCCCAGGACCAGGATAACAAGCAACGCCAGGAGGACGGACAGGCCGCCCTTGTGTTTCATCGTCTTTCTTTGCATAATACACCTCGTCTTCAAAATATGGGGCGGATTAGATCCGTCCTTTCCGCGGGCCGGCTGCTACCGGCGCCGCGGTTTTTTACAATTTTGCCCTAAGGCTTAAGGAGGCGCTCAAGGCCTCCGCCCCGGGCTGCCAGCCAAAGCCCAGGTTAATCTGGGAATAGGGCAGGTTAAACCCGCATCCGAAAAAAAACGACGCCCCCCCCTCCCAGGTCCGGCCTCGGGGGACACTCTTTGTCGATCTGGGGGTTAAGATGCCTACATTCACCGAGGTAAGGTCCACCACGGCCCTCACATTGGCGCTCACCTGGGAATGGTAAACCCCCGCCCTAAGCCCCGCATAGGGAACCCAAAAGCCTATGGTGCGGGAAACCTGAAGGCTGCCGTTCACGCTGCCCCCCAAAAATCCCACCCCAATGTCAAGATTAATGGGAAAGGTGTTGTTGGAATCGTACTGATAGCTATTGGAACCCGTACCGGTAATGTCCAGCGCATAGTAACTAAGCCCCACCCCTACGGCAAGATCGGGGATGTACCACT
>JAISRN010000126.1 GCA_031273605.1 Spirochaetales bacterium
AGTAATTTCTTTTCCGGAAACCTGGTTTTGTTGCTCATCCTAAGAAGATACCCCGAAAAAAGATCAATTTCCGGTTAAACACAATATTTTTCTTGGCTTTTTTCATCCCGTTGTCATTGCGTACAAACCTTTACCCCATGGGGAAACCGTTGTATACTGAAAATATGGACGTTGACATAGAGTTCAGTCCCGCCGCTTTCAAGCACGGCGTAAGCGAGGCGAACATACGGCTGGTATTTGATACCGCCAAATACGACGGCTCTATTGACGAGGATGATCCCGATGCCGAAGATAAGCACTTGGTTATCGGTTTTGATCGCAATGCAAATTTGATTGAAGTCTTGTATAATGTTATTGCCAATGGCAGACTTCGGGTATTTCACGCCATGAAATGCCGTTCCGCATATATCGAACTACTTGAGAGGAGAAAAACATGAAAGATCTGACTGATGAAGAATATGACCGGCTGGACGAAAAATGGACAAAGACCACGCCCAAAGTCGGCCCTAACGGTTCAGGTTATTTTTCGCAGCGCAGGGCTTCCGCCCGCACGGTAACGATTGATGATTTTTCGGCGGATTACCTGATGGTTAAGGCGATGGCCGATCATAAAACCCCGGCGGAAATCATCGGCGAAATGGTACAGGAACGGATCGCCGCCTCATTGTAAAATAGCAACCCTAGGGGGCAACCAATACGGCAAATTGCGAACAAGCTTTTCGTAAAGCGGTTAAATGGGTTCGCGGCGGCCGGGATTGCAGCGGGACGAAACTTCTGCTATGATTAGCCCTAATAAATGAAAATTCTTATTGTTTATAACAGCCCCGGTCTAGACGGCCGGTTAACCCCCCTTAGGGCGGATCTGGCGGCCTCGGGGGCCCCCGGTTTTGCCCCTGGTTCCGCCTCCGGCCTGGCCCTGGGGGACCTCTACGTTGTGGAAGGCCCGGCCCTTAGCCCGGCCTTGGCGGCGGAGATCCTTGCCGACCCTGTTTCCCAGCGGGCCCTGATTGATCCCTCCGGGGCGGAGGAGGAGATTCTCCCCGGCTGGACCGCCGCCATCGAAGTGGCCTACCTGCCGGGGGTTACCAATCCCCTGGGCATGACCGCCCGCCGGGCCCTGCAAGACGCCCTGGGTCCGATCTCCGCCGCCGTGGAAACCTCCCGGCTCTACCTGTTCAAGTGTCCCGGCCTAAAACCGGAGGACTACCCCGCCCTGGCCGCCCTCCTCCACAACCCCCTGGTCGAAAGGGCGGCAATCCGCATCAGGGGGGGCAAGGAAAGCCTTGGGGAAGGGCTCTTTAGTCCCGCCGGGGGTTCCGCTTCCGGGCCGGCGGGGGAATCCCCGGGGGTGGAGAGCTTTGATTTGGGGGGAATGTCCCCCCCGGCCCTGGAGGAATTCTCCCGGACCCGGCTTTTAGCCCTCACCCTCCCGGAGATGCAGGCAGTGCAGGGCTACTACGCCCGCCCGGAAACCGCCGCCCGCCGGGGGGAAGCCGGCCTGCCCCCGGGCCCCACCGATGTGGAACTGGAGATGATCGCCCAAACCTGGTCGGAACACTGCAAGCACAAGATTCTCAACGCGACAATTCACTACACCCAGGGGGGGAAAACCGAGGTTATCCACAGCCTCTTTCAAACCTACATTAAAGGAACCACCGACGCCCTCCTTCCTTCCAAACCCTTCCTCAAATCCCTCTTTACCGACAACGCGGGGGTTATTGAGTTTGATCAGGATACCCTGCTCTGCTTTAAAGTGGAAACCCACAACTCCCCTTCGGCTCTGGACCCCTACGGCGGGGCCATCACGGGAATCGTGGGGGTCAACCGGGACATCCTGGGAACCGGCAAGGGGGCCAAGCCCATTTTTAACACCAACGTCCTCTGCTTCGGCGAACCGGACACCCCGCCGGAGAGCCTGCCCCCCGGCCTGCTTTCCCCCCGGCGGATTCTCCGGGGGGTTCACCGGGGCATCGTGGACGGGGGCAACCAGTCGGGGATTCCCACCGTGGCGGGGGCCTTTCTCTTTGATGAAAGCTACCGGGGCAAGCCCCTGGTGTTCTGCGGCACCGGGGGAATCCTGCCCCGGCAGATTCGGGGGGAGGAAGGTTTTGTGAAACACATCGATCCCGGCGATCTGGCGGTGATGGTGGGGGGAAGGATAGGAAAGGACGGCATCCACGGGGCCACCTTTTCGTCCCTGGCCCTGGATTCCCATTCCCCCTCCTCGGCGGTTCAGATTGGCGATCCCATCACCCAAAAAAACATGACCGATTTTTTAATGGAGGCCCGGGACCGGGGGCTCTACAAAGGCATTACCGATAACGGAGCGGGGGGGCTGTCCTCTTCCCTGGGGGAAATGGCGGAAACCGCCGGGGGCCTCCGGGTAGACCTGGATAAGTGTCCCCTGAAGTACCCCGGTCTGCGGCCCTGGGAGATCTGGGTTTCGGAGTCCCAGGAGAGGATGAGCCTCTCGGTGGCCCCGGAGTCCCTCCCGGCCCTGCTGGAACTGGCCGGGCGGAGGGACGTGGAG
The DNA here is from genome assembly GCA_031273605.1 of Spirochaetales bacterium. GTDB lineage: Bacteria > Spirochaetota > Spirochaetia > UBA9216 > UBA9216 > JAISRN01. Next base: position 2,531 of record JAISRN010000126.1, read on the forward strand.
GCCGGGGTCCTCGGGGAGTTTACCTCCACCGGTTTCATTGAACTCTCCTACCGGGGCCAACCCGCCGCCCTCATAAGCCTGGATTTTCTTCATCACGGCCTGCCGGTGATGGAACTGGAGGCCCGGTGGGAAGCCCCCTCCGCCCCGGCGCCCCCCCCTGCCGCCGAAGCCGGGGAGGGGGAACCGGAAGAAATCCTCACCGCCCTCCTGGGGGAGCCCAACATCACCTCCAAGGAGGCCCTCATCCGGCAGTACGATCACGAAGTGCAGGGCCGCTCGGTGGAAAAACCCTTCACCGGCCTTTTCTCCGACGCCCCCTCCGATGGGGCCGTCCTGGCGGTTAAGCCCGGGGAGAGCTTCCGGGGGATCACCCTTACCCACGGAATCTGCCCCCGGTTAAGCCTGTTCGACACCTACGCCATGGCCGCCGTCGCGGTGGACGAAGCCCTGCGGGCCCACGTGGCCCTGGGGGGGGACCCGGATTCCGCCTGCGCCCTGGACAACTTCTGCTGGCCCGATCCGGTGGCCTCCCCGGCCAACCCCGGGGGCCCCTACAAACTGGCCCAGGCGGTCCGGGCCTGCCGGGGCTTGCAGGACGCGTGCCTGGCCTACGGCCTTCCCCTGATTTCCGGCAAGGACTCCATGAAAAACGACGCGGTCTTCGGGGGCAAGCGGGTCTCGGTCCAGCCCACCCTCCTGATCAGCCTCCTGGGAATCATCCCCGATTACCGCCGGGGGGTTTCCACGGATTTTAAGCGTCCCGGAGACCTGATCATCCTGGGGGGAACCACCCGGGGCGAAATGGCGGGAAGCAGCTACGAAAAGCTCCTGGGTCCCCTCCCCGGCTCGGAACTCCGGCCCGACGCCCCCCCGCCGCCGGACCTTCCCCAGGTGAAATTTGACGAGGCCCTAAAGCTCTACCGCCGGATTCACCAGGCCATGAACCGGGGATTGATCCGGTCCTGCCATGACCTTTCCGACGGCGGCCTGGGGGTGGCCCTGGGGGAATCCGCCATGGGGGGCCGGCTGGGAGTTCAGGTTGACCTGAGCCTGATCCCCGGAAACAGCGATCTGGAGGGCTTCTCCTCCCTCCGCCTTCTTTTTTGCGAAACCCCCTCCCGGCTCCTCTTGACCATCGCCCCGGAAGACCGGGAGGCCCTGGGGGAGATCCTGGCGGACAGTCCCTGGGGCATCATCGGTACGGTTCAGGAAACCCCGAACTTTCTCGTTAACCGGGTTGGCCGTCGGGTACTGGAACTCAAGGTTTCGGACCTCGCCTTAGCCTTCACCCGCTCCGCCCCCTGGCAGGCCGCCGAGGGCAGCCCGGAAGAAACTCCCCCTCCCCCGGCTTCCCTCCCCCGCTCCGCCGCCCCCCCCAGGACGCTCCAAGTCCGGCCCAGGGTGTGCGTTATCACCGGCTGCGGCATCAATGCCGATGAAGAGCTCAAGCTGGCCTTTGACCTGGCCGGGGGGGAAGCCCAGGGGATTCACATCCGGGACCTCATAGCCAAGCCCTCCCTGCTGGACCCCTTTTCCATCCTAGGCTTCCCCGGCGGCTTTTCCTTTGGGGATCACCTGGGTTCCGGCCTGGTTTTTGCCCAAACCTTCCGGCGGCGTCTGGAGGACCGGCTTAAAACCTTTATCGCCGGGGGGGGGCTGATCATCGGCATCTGCAACGGCTTTCAAGCCCTGGTGAAAATGGGAGTCCTGCCCAACCTGAAGGGCCGGTGGGAAAGGGAAGCCACCCTTCTCCACAACGACACCGGGGTTTTTGAAGACAGTTGGCTTAAGCTAAAGGCCAATCCGGATTCCCCCTGCCTCTGGACCCGGAACCTGGGGGAAATTGAACTGCCCATCCGCCACGGGGAGGGCCGGTTTTTTCCCGCCTCCGCCGGGATTCTCTCTGAAATTAACCGCCTGGGCCTGGCGGCCCTCCACTACCGGGACCGCAACCCCAACGGTTCCGCCGAAGGCATTGCGGGAATCTGCGACCCCACGGGGCGAATCTTCGGCCTCATGCCCCACCCGGAGGCTTTCCTCATTCCCCAGAATCATCCCCGCTGGAACCGGAGCCCCTCCGAGGCCGGGGAGTTTCCCCTGGGCCTGGAGATTCTCCGCCGGGGCGTCGAGTTTGCGGCGGACACAAAATGGAAATAGGACTGTTCAATACCCTTCCGGTTCTGAAACGCAGCGCCCAGGGGCTCGTCCTGGGAGACGAGGGGGGGGAGGTGCTGCTGCCCAACAGGGAAATTCCCCCCGGCTGGACCGGGGAGCTCAAGGAACTTAGGGTCTTTGTGTACAACTCCGACCGGGAAACCATCCGGGCCACCACCCAAACCCCCAGGGCGGTACGGGGAGAGTTCGGCTGGTTTTTGGTGAAGGAGACCAACACCCTGGGGGCCTTCCTGGACTGGGGCATCCCCAAGGACCTCTTTGTGCCCCACGGCACCCAAGGGGTTCCCCTCACGGAGGGCCAGTGGGTAACGGCTTTCGTGGCCATGGATTCCCGCAAAACCGGCATTATCGGCTTTACCGATCTCCGGCCCTTCATCAAAAACCGGATCGAAGGGCTTACCGAGGGGGAAAAGGTGAAGGTCTTTATCCGGGAGCTTCACCGGACCGGCGCGCGGGTGATCGTAAACGACCTTTATCACGGCTTAATTTATCACCAGGACCTAAGCCCGGACCTGGCGCCGGGGCAGATTAGGGAAGGCTGGGTCCGGAAGATCCGGGGAGACGGAAAGCTGGACATCGGCCTTTGGCAGAAAAATATTGAAGTGGCGGACCGGTTCAAAACCCGGCTTATGCAGGCCCTGGAGGAACAGGGCGGCTTTTTGTCCCTGGGGGATTCCAGCCCCCCGGAGCTTATCCGGGAAAAGCTGGGGATGAGCAAACGGATTTTTAAAATGACCTGCGGAATTTTATTTAAAGAAGAAAAGATCCGACTCCACGGTACGGGGATCAGCCTGCCCCACATCAGGCCCCCCAAGGTTCTCATAGTGAAGGCCGGGGTGATGGATCTGTCCCGGCTGGTTAAACCGGGCTACGATCCCGCCCAGCCGGAGGAGCCGCCCAGGGACGGCAGGGACCACGGGGCCGACGGCAGGAATTCTAAATTTAACCGCGGACCTCGCGGACAGCACGGACAAAGACGATGAAAAATCCCGCAGCGCTTGTTTTGCCGCCCCGGCGTTTCCTTCCCCTATCCCAAAAACCTGTACCCCGCGCCCCACACCGTTTGTATGTGTACCGGATTTGCCGGATCGCTTTCTATTTTTTTGCGAAGGCGGGTAATATGCTCACGGACGGTATTAAGATCACCGTACATATTCTCGCCCCAGATTTTATTATACAGTTTTTCTTTGCTAAAAACTATTTCGGGGTTTGATGCAAGAAAAAAAAGCAATTCATATTCTTTATTGGCAAGTTCTATTTCTGCCTCTGAAACAAAAACGCGCCTGGACGCCGGATTGATAATAAGGTTTCCCGCGGCAATATTTTTTTCTGCTTCCTCAGGCTTTTTTACAGCGCCGGAATTAGCGTTTTCTATTCGGGCGGCTTCCGTAATCCGTTTGAAGCGGGCAATGTGGGATTTTATACGCGCCACAAGTTCTGCCGGAGTAAAGTTTTTTGTAATATAATCGTCCGCGCCCAATCCAAGGCCGCGCACTTTGTCTGTCTCCTCACCCCGCGCCGTTACCATAAGAATAGGCACATTTATTTTATCCCGTATGGCGCGGCATATTGCGTAACCGTCAATACCGGGCAGCATAAGGTCAAGAAGAATAAGGTCGAAGGTCCCTTTCAAGGCGCGTTCCATACCTTTTACGCCATCGCTTTCCCGCTCTGTTATAAAACCGTTAATTTCGAGAAGATCCCGTTCAAGTTCAGCGATAGTGTCGTCGTCTTCGATG
>JAISRN010000163.1 GCA_031273605.1 Spirochaetales bacterium
CGGCAATCCCCAGGTCCCTCATCAAGAGCCGGGCGGCCACCCCTTCCAGAATCTCCCGGTAGGCCTCCGGGGAACGAACCACCCCGGTAAAATCCCGGGGGGCGTTCCGGTACTCAAACTGAGGCTTGATGAGGGCCAGGAGGAGGTTCCCCCGGCAGAGGGAAAGGATATGGGGCGCGGCCCCCACAATGCTGCGAAAACTTAAATCCGAAACGGCCAAATCCGGGGGGGGCTCCAGGGAGGAGACCTGCATAATGTTGGTCCGCTCCATAACCCGCACCCGGGGGTCCCGGCGCAGCGGGTAGTCAAGCTGATTGTAGCCCACATCAACGGCGTAAACCATGGCCGCCCCCCGGTCCAGGAGGCGCCGGGTAAAGCCCCCGGTGGAGGCCCCGGCATCCAAAACCCTAAGCCCGGCCACCTCCAGACCAAGGGCCTCCAAAGCGCCGGCGAGCTTTACCGTTCCCCGGGAAACCCCGGTTTTTTCCGCAATGTCCAGAGTCCCCTGGGGGCGGACCGCCGCCTTGGGGTCCCGGCATACCGCGCCGTCCACCCTCACCTCTCCGCAGAGAATCAAAGCGTAGAGTTCGTCCCTGGTTTTTTGGGGGAAGGCCCGGCCAAGGCTTAAGAGGAGGGGCGTTTTTTTAGGTTTTCCGCCGGCCATAGTTAAATCCGGCGGAACTCCAGGGGCCGTCCGGTTTCCCCGTCCATGCGGATGACCACCCCGGAGAGTCTGCCCTGATTTTCGCTTACTTCAATTTTAAGGGGCATCTGGGTCAGAGCCCGTTGAATGGCCTGGCCGGTATGGGAGCCAATCACGGAATCCCGGGGGCCGCACATTCCCAGGTCGGTAATGTAGGCGCTGCCCTTGGGGAGAATCCGGTCGTCCGATGTTTGAACGTGGGTATGGGTTCCCAGGACGGCGCTTACCGAGCCGTCCAGGTAAAGCCCCAGGGCCTCTTTCTCTTCCGGCGCCTCGGCGTGAAAATCCACCAGGATAATCCGGGTTTGCTCCCGCATTTTCCGGACCACCTCCCGGCCGGTTTGAAAGGGGCAGTTAATGGCGGGAAGGTCCTGCCGGCCCTGAAGGTTGATAACCCCCACGGGAATCCCCCGGACGGTCACCACCGTGCTGCCCTTGCCCGGGGCTTTGGCGGGGTAATTGGCCGGCCGGAGGATATCCTCCCGGCTCTCCAGAAAGGGGAGGATCTCCTTTTTTTGCCAAATATGATTCCCCGAGGTAATCACATTCACCCCCAGGGAAAAAAAAGTTAAGGCCAGCTCCGGGGTAATGCCAAAACCGGCCTGGGCGTTTTCGCCGTTCACCGCCACAAAATCCGCCCGCTGTTTTTTTATCAGGTCCCCCAGGCCGGCAAAAAGCGCCCTAACCCCGGATTGTCCGACCACATCCCCCAAGAAGAGGGCGGTTAACTCTTTCACCGGAGGGGCCGTCCCCGGAACCGGATAAACCTACCGGGCATACTCCACCACCCGGGTTTCCCTGATTATGGTTACCTTGATGCGGCCGGGATACCTGAGCTCCGCTTCAATCTTTTTGGCAATGTCCTTAGCCAGGGTTTTGGCGTCCTGATCCGTTACCGCGGCGTTGTTCACCATAATCCGCAGCTCCCGGCCCGCCTGAATCGCGTAGGCCTTTTCCACCCCTCCGAAGGATTCGGCGATGCCTTCCAGGTTTTCCAGCCGCTTTATGTAGTTATCCAGGGTTTCCCGCCGGGCGCCGGGCCGGGCGGCGGAAATGGCGTCGGCCACCTGCACAATTACCGCTTCGATGGATTCCGGCTCGGCGTCGTTGTGGTGGGCCATGATGGCGTTAACAACCCGGCCGTCTTCGCCAATCTTACGGGCCAACTCCGCCCCCAATTCCGCATGGTTCTCGTCCCCGTCGGTTTCGATCCCCTTGCCGATGTCATGGAGAAGGGCGGCCCGCTTGGCCGTTTCTTTGTCGGCCCCGGTTTCCGCCGCCAGAAGGGCCGCCAGAAGGGCCACCTCCTTGGAGTGGTTCAGCACATTTTGACCGTAGCTGGTCCTAAAATGCAGGCGGCCCAGGGCCTTAATGCCGTCGGGGTGCATATTGTTAATCCCCAGGTCAAAGAGAACCTTTTCCCCTTCATCCTGAATGATCTGCCGAATCTCCCGGCTTACCTTCTGCACCACCTCTTCAATCCGGGCGGGGTGAATCCGCCCGTCCGAAATGAGCCGGGACAGGGAAACCTTGGCAATCTCTTTCCGTATGGGATCAAAGCACGAAACAACCACAGCCTCCGGGGTGTCGTCAATAATAATATCCACCCCGGTAAGGGTTTCCAGAGTCCGGATGTTCCTCCCTTCCCGGCCGATGATCCGGCCCTTCATCTCATCATTGGGCAGGCTGACCGAAGTTACCGTAGCCTCGGAACAGACATCCGTGGCAATCCGCTGAATAGTGGCCACCAGGATTTCCCTGGCCTTCTTTTCCCCGGAGTTTTCGGCCTCCATTTCAATCCGGTTAATGATATGCTGGGCGTCGTGCCGGGCTTCGGCCTCCATGCTCTGCATGATCAGGCTCTTGGCCTCTTCGGCGCTTAAACCCGCCACCCGCTCCAATTCGGTTTTCCAGCGGCTCTCTTCTAAAGAAAGCTGAGCTTCTTTTTTGGATAAATCTTCCTCTCGTTCAACCAGCCGCTGTTTGGAATCTTCCAAGGCGGCGGCCTTGTTTTCTAGATTATCTTCCCTCTGCAATAAACGCCTTTCAAGCCTCTGTAACTCACCCCGGCGCTCCCTAAGCTCCCCTTCATGTTTTCTTCTTTCATCATTAATTTCATTATGAGCCTGAAGGAGCAGTTCCCGCTTTTTAGCCTCCGCTTCTTTTATCGCATCCTGATTTAAGCGCTCGGCCTTCTGTTCGATAGAAGAAAGCCAAAATCTGGCATAGAGCCAGCGAATAAACAAACCTAGAAATAGACCTGCGAGAGGAAGGATGATGTATAACCAATCCATCCTTTTCCCCTTATGTAAAATCTAATGTAACAGTATAGAGCATTTCAAGAATTTGTCAACAAAAGAATAACCGCAAATCCGCCGATTTTAGGGAAAATTTGGCGCTCCCCGGGGGAAAATCCCTTTTCCTCAAAAGAGCTTGAGGATCTCTTCCATCAGGGCGCTGATGTCCCCGGTAACCTCTTTCAGGCCAAAGTAGAGATAACCGGCCTCCCCTTGAATTTCGATGGGAACGTAGAGGATGCCCTTGAGGAAGGACAGGTTCTGCCGGCTTATCTTGGAGTCCAGGTCCCGAATGCCCAGGGGGAGCTTGCTGATCAGGATGATCTTCCGGGGTTCAAAAAGCTCCTTATAAACGTTTTCGGAGAAGCCGAAAAAGAGTTTTTCCTTGTCATCGTCGGCAATGCCCACGGAGTAGCTTAGTTCCAGCCGCCCGTCTTTTTCCACCAAAAGGCCCGCCACCAAAGCCGAGATGGCCGAGGAAATGCGCATCAGGGTTTTGACTTCTTTAATAATGCTGTTTTGAATTTTCCGGGTGAGGATTTCAAAGTTCAGGCCAAATTCCGAAAACTTGCCTCCGGGGCTTTCCTCTTCCTTCTCCTCGACGGCTTCAATTCCCACAAAGGAAAGATCCACCGAGGTTACGGGAAAGCCCCCGGAAAGATCATCCAGGGGCCGCCGCTGTTCCAGCACCACCGCTTCCGCCAGGTTTTTTAAGTCCGCATCCTTGGGCGAAAAGGCGTCGTCAAAAACCGTCTCCTTAATCTGGTAAACCCCGTGCTTCATCTCGATAGAATCGGAGGTGGTTGCCTGGAGGTTTTGCAGTTCGCTGAAGTTGACAATTTCAATTTGGCCCTTAACCCGGGCGGCGGCCAGTTTTTCCCGGAGCCGGGCAAGCTGCCTTTCCTTTTGGGAATTGTCCTGGGCCGGGGGAAAGGAAGAGAGGGGCAGGGACAGGTTTTCCCTCCCCGCGGCAATCCGCTGGGCATAATCGGCAAAAACGGGAACCTGCGCCGCCAGGGGGGAGATGAAGATGGCCTCCTGGGGCTCCTCCTCCCTGGCTTCCAGGGGCAGGGTTTCCAGCTCTTCCTCGGCTTCCCGCTCCAGGGGAACCAGGGACAGGGGGGGGCTGTGATAAACTTCCAGTTCCTCCAGGGCTTCTTCCGGCTCCTCGTCCTCCTCCTCGTCCCAATCCTCATCTTCGGCGGCGGAGGCCCCGGGGTCATCGCTAAGGAGTTCCTCTAATTCCTCCAGACTTTCCATGTCTTCACCGTCCAGCTCTTCCAGAAGGTCCTGCTGCTCATAATCGTCAATGTCCTCGGCCCCGGCAAAGGCATCCAGGTCGCCGACTTTCTTCTCCTCGGAAAAGATAACCTCCAGATCGAGGACATCCTCCTGGGGATTTTGGGGGCCGGAATCCTTGGCAACCAGGGTCCCGCTGCCTTTCTCATCATCCAGGGCTTCCATCTCGTCCGGATCTTCGGCATCATCCAGAGCTTCCACTTCGTCCAAGGCCTCCGCTTCATCCAAGGCTTCGGCGTCGTCAAAAACCGTCTCCTTAATCTGGTAAACCCCGTGCTTCATCTCGATAGAATCG
>JAISRN010000181.1 GCA_031273605.1 Spirochaetales bacterium
CGGCAATCATGGTCCGGGCTACCAGTTGGGCATCGGAATCATTCCACCGCCCGCTCAGGTCCGTTTGGGTATCCGGGGAGATCCGGGTAACCTGGGGGCGGGAGGCGCAGCCCCCCAGGAGGAGGATGCCCAGGACCCCGGGAATCAGGGCAAGAAGGGTTTTCTTCATTTTAATAACCTCGCGGAAAAGAGAATCGGGGAATCCCCCTTATTTATACCAAGCTTCCTTAATTTATACCAAGCTTCCTTAATTTAAACCAAGCTTCCGTTTAAACCAAGCTTCCTTATTTAAACCAAGCTTCCTTAAAGTATAACACATTCTGCTCCTGATATCCCGTTCCTTAGGATGAATTTCCCGCCGGTTAAGCCGGGCAGCCCTCAATTTAAGATAACCACGGACAGGAACCACGGACGGGAGCACAGACAGGAACACGGACAGGACAAGGTGAAAATTCGGACTCTTATTTGGCGGTCCGGTCTGTGTGGTCCGTGCTGTCCGTGGTTATTCTTTTTTCCAAAGTTATTCTCCAAGTTCTACAACATCTCCAATTCTTTCCAAAAAAACAAAAAACTGATTATCATAATCAAAATCAACCAAGTCTATTTTGTTACCTAAGTCCATATATAGCTTTGAATATACACTGAAAAATTTTTCTGCCGGCAGGCCTGTTACCCCAATATCGATATCAGAATTTTGATGAATTTTGCCGGTTACCATCGATCCAAACAAATAAACAGCTTTACACCCTTCATTTTTGAGTAAATTCTTGGCCTTTTCAATATCTTGTCTATATTTTTGAGGTATATCAAATTCCATAATTTTACTTTACCATGTTTTTATATTATGTCAACACTCTTGTCCCCCTTTGATATTTGAGGCAGCGTTGCCAAAAGCAGCCCTTCGCAATTTAGGAATGAACACGGACCACCCAAAGAAGATAACCACGGACAGCACAGACAGGAACACGGACGGATCGAAACAGACCGTGGACCTCCACCCTCCACCCTTCTTTTCGCGGATTTTCGCGCCTTTCGCGGTTTCTCTCTTTACTTATCCGCGGCCCCTCTTTCCTTTGTGCGCCTTCCGTGCCTTTGCGGTGAAAATTCTTATTTTTCCTCCCTTCGGCAACTTCGCGGTTAAAAATTCTTTTTCAAATGATCTTTTTATTCGCAATTCCCTCTTTTGTCCGTGGGGTCTGTGTGGTCCGTGGTTAAAAATGAAGAGGGAAAACCGCTAATGTCGAGGAGGGAAGATAGAGAAGGGTCCGATAATACAGGACACTAGGCCCCGGCGTTTCCCCGGAGTTTTAGTTCCCCGTAAAGCTCTTTGAGGCTTAGGCCGGTTTTTTGGGCCAGGGCTCTCAGGTCGTCATACTCGGGCTTGCTGGAAATCCGGCGGCCCCGGTAGTAAAAATGTTTAACCCGGACCGGGCCGTGGGGGGTGGAAAGGGTTTCTTCGGTCCGGTCCAGATAATAGCGGCGGATTTCCTCTTCCCTGATTCCCCCGGTGGTGGTTTCTATAAAAACAATCTCCCGGACCGCCGCCGCCCCCTGAGGCCGGCAGAGGACTTGGAGGAGGGTGGCCGGCCGGTTCTTCTTCATGTAAACCGGGGTGAAAAAAACCTCCAGGGCCCCGGCCTGGTAGAGCCTTGCCATAACATACTCGTAAAGTTCCGGGTTCATGTCGTCCAGATTGCAGGACAGAAGGATAAGCTCCTCCGCCCGGTCCCCTCCGGCATCCCCGGAAGGGCGGTCCGGTTCCTGGGCCAGGTGAAGGCGAAGCACATTGGGAACCTCGGAGTCCCGGGTCCCCAGGCCGTAGCCGGTTTTGACGATCCGGAGGGAAAGGGGGCCGGTGATAAATTCCGCATTGGCCGCCAGGATGACCGCCCCGGTGGGGGTGGTACATTCCCCTTCCAGCCCGCCCAGGGAAACCGGGCAGCCCAGGAGAAGCTCCCCAGTGGCGGGGGCGGGAACGGGAAACAGGCCGTGGGCGCAGTGAACAAAACCCCTCCCCAGTTCCGGCGGCCGGGTAAGGATGCGCCGGGGCGCCAGGGCATGGATCCCCGCGGCGGCGCAGACAATGTCGGCAATGGAATCCAGGGCGCCCACCTCGTGAAAGTGAATTTCCCCGGCCTCCTTGCCGTGAATCTTGGCTTCCGCCCCGGCGAGTCTTTGGAACATCCCCAGGCTGAGGGCCTTGACTTCCGGGGCCAGTTGGCTTTGCTCCAGAAGGGCGGTAATTTCTTTAAGGCCCCGGTGGGGTTCGTGGTGTCCGTGGTGTTCGTGTTGTCCGTGATGTTCGTGATGCCCGTGGTGCCCGTGGTGATGCCCTTCCCCATCCTCCGCCGGTTCTCCCCCCGGACCGATGACCTGCACTCTAAGGCCGGCGACTCCCCGGCGGGTTTCCCGGCTAAACTGCAGGCGAAGGCCGGGGAGGTTGAGCTGGTCTATGACCCGGTGAAAAAAATCCTCCCCCAGCCCCAGATCGCAGAGGGCGGCCAGGTGCATATCCCCGGAGATGCCGGCAAAGGGTTCGTAGAAAAGAATATCCCCGGAAGGGGAGGAATGGGTTTTTGTATCGGTAAAAGGGACCATGGGTGAACTATATGGCCCGGGCAGCCCCGTGTCAAGGGGCAATTCCAGGTCAAGTTCAGGCCCTTGACAGGGGGTTTTAAAATATTTACCCTGAATGAACCGGTTTCGCCTTGAGTCCGGCTTGCCGGGGAGCCGGCAAAGGGAGCTTTCTATCATGCCAAATCTACACAACGAATCCTCCGTGGACCTGGCCGTCCTCAGGCACTCCACGGCCCACGTCATGGCCGAAGCGGTTACGCAAATCTTTCCCCAAGCCAAAGTCGCCATCGGGCCCGCCATTGAAGACGGGTTTTACTACGATTTTGATCTGCCCAGGCCCCTCAAACCGGAGGACCTGGAGGAAATTTCCGCCCGGATGGGGCAGATCATCGCCCGGAAAAGCCCCTTTACCCGCCGGGTGGTTTCCCGCCAAGAGGCCCTTTCCCTCTTTGCGGATCAGCCCTACAAGCTGGAAATCCTTGGGGAACTCCCGGAAGACGGGGAGATCACGGTCTACAACCAGGGGGGCTTTACCGACCTCTGCCGGGGGCCCCACCTTTCCGATACCGCTCAGATCAACCCCGGGGCCTTTAAGCTCCTTAAAATTGCCGGGGCCTACTGGCGGGGGGATGAAAAACGCCCCATGCTGCAGCGGATCTACGGCGCCGCCTTTGAGCGTCCGGAGGACCTCCAGCGTCATCTGGACTACCTGGAGGAGATGGAAAAGCGGGATCACCGCCGCCTGGGAACCCAACTGGACCTCTTTTCCCTCCACGAGGAGGCGGGGCCGGGGCTGGTTTACTGGCACCCCCGGGGCGCCCGGATCCGGGGGGCCATTGAGAACTTCTGGAGGGAGGAGCACTACAAAAACGGTTACGAGATGGTTTACACCCCCCATATCGGCAAGTCCTGGCTTTGGGAAACCTCGGGGCACCTGGATTTTTACGCGGAAAATATGTATCCCCCCATGGAGATGGACAAAACCCGCTACTACCCCAAGCCCATGAACTGCCCCTTTCACATTATGATTTACAACAACTCCAAACACTCCTACCGGGACCTTCCCTGCCGCTGGGCGGAGCTGGGCACGGTTTACCGCTACGAAAAATCCGGGGTTCTCCACGGGCTGTTCCGGGTGAGGGGCTTTACCCAGGACGACGCCCACATCATCTGCACCCCCGCCCAGATGCGGGATGAGATCTTCCGGGTGCTCCGGTTCAGCCTGTACATGCTCCGGAGTTTCGGCTTTACCGATATTGCCGCCTACCTGTCCACCCGGCCGGAAAAAAGCGTGGGGGAGGATGAAAAGTGGGAAACCGCCCAGGAGATACTAAGGGCGGCCCTGGAGGAGGAAAACCTGCCCTACGAGGTGGATGAAGGGGGGGGCGCTTTCTACGGCCCCAAGATTGACCTCAAAATCCGGGACGCCATGGGCCGCTTTTGGCAGTTATCCACGGTTCAGTTTGATTTTAACGAGCCGGAACTCTTTTCCATGACCTTTGTGGATCAGGACGGCCAGGAAAAACGGCCCTTCATGGTTCACCGGGCCCTCTTAGGCTCCCTGGAACGCTTCTTCGGCATCCTCATCGAGCACTACGGCGGCGCCTTCCCCGTGTGGCTGGCCCCGGTTCAGGCGGCCATTATCCCCGTGGCCCCGGCCTTTACCGATTACGCCCGGGAGGTGGAAAAGCAGTTTCAGGAGGCGGGAATCCGGGCCCTTTTGGACGATTCGGACCAGCGGATGAATGCCAAGATCCGGAACGCCCAGGAGCAGAAGATTCCCTACATGCTTGTCCTGGGGGACCGGGAAAGGGGCTCCCGAACCGTCTCTCTGCGGCTCCGGACCGGGGAAAAAACTCCGGGGTTTTCCCTGGAGGAGGGAATCGATTACATCCGGCGAAAATCCGCCGCCAAAGAGAACCTCTGAACCGGAAAAACCGCAAATTTAGGAAATTTTCTTATTTTTTTCTCACTAATTTGTGTTGACTCCTTTAAATCAGTATGCTAAAATAGCCCATATTTGGTTTTGGGTTCTTTGTTAGCTTGATGACTGGTATTGGTAAGACTCATTTGATCCGCAGAGCTTTTCCCCTATCCGTACGGTCGGGTTCTTCATTTTTTATGAAAAATCAACATTGAGCAGATGGAAACGGAGCCACGCTTACCTTTGGTAAGTTTTTAATTTCAGGACCGGGAAACCGGTAAAAAAGGATGAGTTTTGTATGTCAAAGAAAGTCTATGTTGGTAACATGAACTATGCTACCACCGCCGATCAACTGCAGCAGCTGTTTGGACAGTACGGCAATGTACTCAATGTAAACGTCATTACCGACCGGGAAACAAACCGGCCCAAGGGTTTTGCGTTTGTTGAGATGGAGGATGACGCCTCCGCCTCCGCTGCCATCTCCGCTATCAACAATCAGGAATTGGACGGGCGCAACCTGCGGGTTAACGAGGCCAACGAGCGCAAACCGCCCCGGCGGGATAATTTCCGTTATTAGGCCGTTTAACTAAGGCGGCTTGGCCGGTTCACGGGGGCTGTTTAGGGAGTTTTCCTAAACAGCCCTTTTTTTGCTGCCTCCGGGGCCAGCTTTTTGAGGAGGAACTGAACGTCATCCGGGGAAAGGGGGGAAAGCCGCCCAAAATCCCGGCTCCGGAAAAGCCGGTCCCTTAAAATCCGGGAAGAACCGTAGCCGGCCAGGAGAAACTTAAGCTGCCCCCCGGTGTACCGCCGTTTCAGCCTTTTAAGCCGGGGCAGCAGTTCCTCCACCCCCTGGGGGGCCCGGACCACCTCGCCCCGGCAGACATCGCAGCCCGCGCAGGCCTCGGGGGCCGCGTTAAGGAGGGCCAGGAGTCCCTGACGCCGACAGAGGGTGTCGTTGTAAAGGACCTGGAGAAAGGCCAGCCGGCGGCGGGCCAACTGCCGGGCAAACCCTCCCTCCGGCGTTCCCCCCTCCTCATCCGTCCCCGTTCCGCCCTCCGCCCCGGCAAAGGGCGCCCTTTCGGGACCGGAGGGGGGAAACCAGGGCCTTAACAGTACCGCCTCCGAAGGCCGCCGGTCCCGGCCCGCCCGCCCGGCCTCCTGAAGGTAGGCCTCCACGGTGGCCGGGGGTTCCCGGTGTATCACCGTCCTTATGTCCGGCTTGTCTACCCCCATGCCGTAGGCGCAGGTGGCGCAGAGAATTCCCCCTTTAGAATGAAAAAACCACTCCTCTATCCGGGATTTTTCCGGGCGGGACAGGCCGGCGTGGTAAAAAAAGATCTCCCGGTCCCCGGATCGGAACCGGAGGTCCCGGGCGGTTTGCTCCGCCAGGCGGCGGGAGGAGCAAAAAACCAAGGCCGGCCGGGCCAGGGGAAGGCCCGGCTCCTTCCCCGCCCGGGGCAGGAGCAGCCGGGCGGTGTCCCAGGCGGGGTGCAGGCTGGGGAGAACCCGGTAGGAGATGTTTTCCCGGTCGGGGCTGCCCTGAATGAGGTGGGCCCCCCGGGGGAAGGCCATTTCCCGGATGCCCGCCAGCACATCGGGGCTGGCGGTGGCGGTAAAGGCGGTTAAAACCCGGACCGGCAGCCCCTTCAGGGTTTCCGCCAGGTCCCGGTAAGCGGGGCGGAAGGTTTGGCCCCATTCGTAAAGGGTGTGGGCCTCGTCCAGCACGGCGTGATCCAGGGGCAGCTTTGCCAGGCGGTCCCGAATCCCCGGCTGGATGACCGTTTCGGGGTTGCTCAGGATGAGTTTTAGCCGCCCCGCCTCCGCCTCCCGGAAAATCCCCTCCCGCTCTTCCCTGGTTTGGCCCCCCCGGAGGGCCCCCGAGGGGATGCCCCCCTGGGCCAGCCGCCTAAGCTGGTCGGACATAAGGGCCAGCAGGGGAAAGATCACCAGGGTAAGCCCCGGCAGAAAGACCGCGGGGAGCATGAAACAGAGGGATTTCCCCGCCCCGGTGGGGAGAATCACGATCTGCCGGTTCCGGGAAAGCTCGGGAGCTAAATCCTCCGGGGCGTCGGGGTCTCCGGCGGTCTGAAAGGCTTCCAGAATGTTCTGAATGACCAGCCGCTGGTAGGGCGCCAGCCCGCCGATGCCGAAACGTTTCCGGGCCTCTTCCTCCAGAGGGTCGGATTCCCCCTGTTCCGGAGGAAAATTCCGGAAAATTTCTCTCCCGTCCGGGGCCGGACCGGGTTTTCTAGGGCTTTCCATGCTGTTAAGGACCTCAAAAAGGTCAATTTTGCTTCAAAAAAGTCAGCTTTGGGTAAAAAAAAAGAAAAAAAATCTCAAAAGGACTGGTATTTTTGATAGCGAAAAATTATACTAAAAGAGTAAGGCTTCCTGCAAGATGCCAACCTTGCGGGATCCTCTTTTCATAAACCTCCTTTTCTTTCTGCTGTTCCCCAAAAGGGAACAGCTCTTTTTTTGTCCTTCTCCGGGGAGGAATTTTCAATTTAACCACGGACCCCGCTTAACTAAGAAGAATAACCACGGACGACACGGACAGGATTCACGGACTAAGAATAAAGAATTTTCTCCGCGAAAAAGGCGAAAGGACGTGAAAAGAATTTTTGTCCACGAATTACACGTTATGTGCAATGCCCTAAAAACAAGAAAACATCACAAAAAATCAATAAAAATATTGACAAACACGGATTATTATAATATATCATACGAGGTGTAAATTATGAACAGAAAATTAACTTTGAGCCTTGATTCTAAAGCAATTGATTTTGCCCATTCTTTCTCAAAAAAGGTGGATAAACCAATTTCAAAAATCATCGAAGATTATTTTTTAGAAATAAAGAATACTA
>JAISRN010000193.1 GCA_031273605.1 Spirochaetales bacterium
TCTGCCGGAAACAACCCCAAACTCCCCTGCCAGCAATAGGCCCCTTTGGTAAAGGCCAAAGGAAACCATCCGCACCGGCCAGGGACCGGTTTGTTGAATGTCCTCCAGGGCCTCGATCACCCGGACGGAAAGCCTTATCCCCCGGGGATTTTGGCAGCACCTCCGGCCTATCGGGGCAAAGTCGCCGTCAAACCGCAGTTGATAATTCCGGGCAGCCGGAGGCTTTTTAATGATCATATCATCAAAGTACAAAACCGATCTTTCCGGGGGAAACAGAAACTTAAGCCAAAGGGCATAGCGGTTATTAACGAATCTGTATTTTGATAAAACAATAAACCCGGCAGCCATAAACCGGGTTATAAAAGTTTCATTAAAGGTTTCGGCAATACAGTAATCCCTGGCATATCCGGTTGTGATAATCAGGCGGATAATTTCTTCCGGATCCTCCGCCGGACCAATTTTAATAAAGCCATCATCGGTATAATTAAGCCTGTCAAAGAGCTTCCCCTCCCCGTCGCCGGTGGTATCCCAAAGAATTTCCTCCGCTTTAAACTTATCCCCGGCGCAGGGTGAAACATCTATCCGGGTTATCATTTCCCCCTCGCTGCTTATCCTGAAAAGCAGTTTTTGACTAAAGGCGCTCAGGTATAAAAATGAAATATTGTTATCATCCGTAACAATTTTCATAATTCCGTAAAATTGACGGCAGGTCCGCCGCTGATCCTCAAACCGGCCTTCCAGAAATTTTAAAAACGTGTTTTTTTCCCAGGTTTTAGGGGAGGCCTGGCGGGAGTACTCAACCAGGGGGGCGATGTGGGGGGCTAATAAATCAATGTCCCGTTCCGCATAGGCCCGGGCGTAAAGCCGCAAAAGCCGGCGCTGGGCGGTCATTTGATGATTTCGGCAAACCCGGCCTGAAAATCCGCCTCGGTGATAACCCCTTTAAGATAGAGGCCCAAAAGCCGCCTTAATTCGGCGGGGAACCGCTCCCAGTATTTCACCGGCCAGCCCGAAAGTTCCCCCTCCAACTGCATCTGTTCGGTGGCGCTCATGGTCTGCAGGCTGTAGCTGACAAACTGCTTAACCATGGTAACCAACGCGTCCCTGGGAATTTCCTTGCCGGACCGGTCCGGCCCGCTTTCCCCTCCCCCGCTCCGGGGAACCCAGGCTTCCAAAAGTTCTTCGATCTCCGAAGGGGAAAGTTCCGGAGCGTTTTGGGCAATGGTTTCCCTGGCCATTTTCTTAACCATGTCCCGAACCATATCCTCGGAAAAGCCCATCTGGCCGCTTATCTTCCGGGCGGTTTCCCGGGCCATCTGGGCCGGTTTAATTCCCATGGCGCCGGGGGCGTTCCGGTCATCGTAGCGGCGCTTTACCGCCTGGAGGATCACCTCCACATCCCTGTCTTCCGCCTGATTCAGGATAAAATCCACCAGGGAATAAAGCCGGGGGTCCATCGTCCTTAAGGGTTTCCCGCCGGGGATTTTAATTCCCCCAGGGCCTTCTTGACCATCTCAAAGCGCTCCATAATGGGCAGCCTCTGGGTGCAGGCTTCGGTACAGGCGCCGCATTGAAGGCAGCGGTCCATGTCCGCTTCGGCGGCCCCCCAGTGGCTGCGGATACGGAAATCAATCTGGGCCGGGGGGGCGCCCAAAAGCACGTAGTTGGCGGTCTCTGCAAAGGCCCATACCGGAATATCCTCGGGGCAATCCTTGCAGTAACGGCAGGAGGTGCAAAAACTGTTCATGCCGCTGTTCAGCCGCTCCGCCAACTCCCGGCGGTCCCCCGGGGTGTAGGGCTTAAAGCTGTCCACCGCGGCAACGGCCTGGTCAATCTGATCCCGGCTGCTAAAGCCCACCAGGGAAACATGAATCCTTTCATCCGAAAAAAGAAAGTGAAGCGCCGCCTCCAGGGGGGACTGTCCCGGCCGCGCCCGGAGAAAGCTAAAATCCAGGGCCGGATTTACCAAAAGCCCGCCCCCCAGGGGATTCATCACCACCACCCCCAGGCCGGCTTTGTGGGCCGCCGCCACCCCCTCCTCCCGGTAAGGAAAATTGAGGGCGGAGAACCCCAGGGTGACTCCCTCAAACCAGCCCTCCTCAATCACCCGCCGAATTTGCTCCCCCGGAAGGTGGGTAGAAAAGCAGGGGTGGCGGATTAACCCCTCCTCCTTGGCCTTGAGAATAGCCGCCACTGCGCCGCCGGCCTTCCGCTGGGCCCAGTCCTCCGGGGTGAGTACATACCAGCAGTTATAAAAGTCAACGTAATCCTTGCCCAGCCTCTTCAGGCTTCGTTCCAACTGGCGGCGCAGCTCCCCCCCGTCTTTAAGCTGACTCTTGGTGGAAAAATAATAGGGCTTTTTCCGGCTGTCCAGTTCCCGAACCGCGGCGCCGAAAATATCTTCCGAATGGTCGTCACAGTATTTGGGGGCGGTGTCAAAGTAATTGATACCCAGATCCAGGGCGTGAACCAGCATCTCCGCGGATTTTTCGATATTGGCCGGTTCGGCAAAGCGCATTCCCCCAAAGCCCAAAAGGGAAATATCGTAACCGGTTTTGCCAAATTTTCTATAAATCATACAAGTTCCGCCTTGCTTAATTATAGGATCAAAAACCCCCGGCTTGTCCAGAGCCCCGGTCAAAGCCGGGCCGCCAGGGCCTTAAACTTCCGGCCCCGGTCAAATTCGTTAAGGAACATCCCAAAGGAGGCGCAGCCCGGGGAAAGGATGAGGGTGGGGGCCGGTTTCTCCTTTCCCCCCGGCGGCGCCGGAAGCCCGTCGGCCTCGGCGTCCTTAAGGGCGGCCTCAAAGGCGGCCTCCAGGGACTCGAAGACCGGCGCCGAAAGGCCCCGGGCTTTTTTAATCAGAGCCTGGTACTTATCCTGGGCGGACCCGGCAAGAAGGTAGATTCGCCGGGGCCGGTTGATCGCCGGCAGCAGGGGCGAAAAATCCAGGTTTTTATCGGTTCCCCCGGTAATGAGGTACAGGGGGCCGGAAAAACTTAAGAGGGCCGCCGCGGCCGCCTCCGGCAGGGTTGCCGCGGAATCGTTGTAAATCGCTATTCCCCGCCACTCCCGGACAAATTCCAGCCGGTGCTCCACCCCCTGAAAATCCCCCAGCCCCCGAACAATCGCCTCCGGGTCCTCCCCGGTGAGGGCTAAAATTCCCCCGGCGGCCAGCAGATTAAGGCGGTTATGAAACCCCGGCAGGGCCAGTTTTTCCGGGAGAATCCGCTCCTCCCCGGAGGCCCGGCGCAGAAACCCTTCTTCCCCCTTCAGGTAAGCCCCCCAGCCCTGGGGATTTTCCGGGCGGCCCTCCATAGGCCGGGAAGAAAAATAGTACCTTTGCCCCGGAGCGGCCCCGTAAAACCGGGGACCATAGGAGTCCTCCAGGGGAAAGAGGGCGGTCTGATGGGGTTCCTGCTCCT
This sequence comes from Spirochaetales bacterium, assembly GCA_031273605.1. GTDB lineage: Bacteria > Spirochaetota > Spirochaetia > UBA9216 > UBA9216 > JAISRN01. The sequence goes on from JAISRN010000193.1 coordinate 3,426, forward strand.
TAAAAATAACCTCCTTGTCCGCCACGTAGGCTTCCATCCCCGAATACCGGTCCTGATGGTCCCGGAGGATATTGGTGATCACCGCCCCCTGGGGCCTCAGAATCCCCCGGCCGGCCAGATCCCCCAACTGCCAGGAAGAAAGCTCCAGCACCACCGGGCTGGGGTCCTGATTCCAGGTTTCCAGGGGAAGGGGAAGGCCCCTTTCATCGCTTAAAAAATCCAGGGGCGAAAGGGTAATGTTCCCCCCCAGCCGGGGGTCGGGGTAGAGGCGGCGGAGCACATGATAGATGGCGCTGGCGGTGGTAGACTTTCCCTTGCTCCCCGTAACCCCTAAAATCCGCCGCCGGTTAAGCCCCAGAAAGACGGAAAGGTCCGTTTCCACCCGCCGGGCCAGGGGCAGCCAGGGAGAGTCCCGGGGAACCCCGGGATTCTTAATCACCAGGTCCGCCTGGGAAAAGTCCTCCCCCTGATGACCCCCCAGGGTGTAGCGGATATCGTAGTTCCCCAGGGTTTCCAGGGAGGGCCTTAAAACCTCCTCCGGGTTTAGGTCGGTTACGGTTACCCGGGCGCCCCGGGAGGCAAAAAAACGGGCGCTGGCCGCGCCCCCTCCGTGGAGGCCCAGGCCCATGATGGTTACCCTCAGCCCCGACACAGGGGGATCAAAATTCAATTTCATATTCCTTTTTATCCTCATCATTGAGGAAGGCCCTGATCTTAAAATCCTTCCAAAACTCAAACCAGGGGGGCTTAACTTCTTTTTTGAGGGATTGAAAGGTTTCCAGATCCTCGGAAAACCTCTCCTGTTTTACGGCGTTTTCGATGAGGGAAATCCGGGGGGTAAGGAAGGGGTAGATCCGGCAGAAAAGCCCCAGGTGCTTCCGCCGTCCCGCGGGGCTTAAATTGTAGGGAGCGTGGCAAAAGGCTTTGTAACGGCAATTGAAGGGATAATAAGGGTAGGCCCGCACCCCCGTGGGAAGCAAGAGGCGGCTAAAGAATTTGGTAAGCTCCTGATCGATCCAGATGCCCTGAGTCTGATAGCCCTCCCCCCGCTGGCCAATCCAGGTGTTAGAAATGCTCTGCTCCGGCAAAAAATGGGGGGGATTGGCGTCGGGGAGGGACTGGCGGACCGGGATCAGATCACATTCGGCATGGAGCCGCCGGGTCCGGTATTCCTGGGTTAGATCGTTGGTGGCGTTTTTGAGGACCTTTCCCTGTCCGGGGTGAAAAAAGAGGTCTAACTTGAGGAGAAAGAGGAAAGTCCGGCCCTCCGCGGCAAAAAGCTGGTAAAAGTTCATTTTGAGGGCTTCCCGGGGATTAAAAAAATACTTAAGCCCCTCAAAAATCTCAGGGGACAGAACCAGAAGTTGTTCCAAAACCCCGGCTATCTTTTTTTCGTAATCCCCCGTGGGGGTGGAACGCCGGTAGTCATGGTGAATGGGAAAGGGGGGTACCAGGAATTCCTGGGGAAAGAGGAGAAACATCTCCTCCGTTTGATTAAAGCGAATCCGGTAACCCGGCGACGCGGAGGCCGGACCCTTCACGGCCCTTAACAAATCGTTGAGTTGGGGACTACGGTGGTACAGCGTAATTTGCGATGAACCTTGATTCATTTTCCTCATCACTATAATACAAGTTTTCCCCGGTTTTGTCAGGGCAAAAGAGAAAAAGGAACTAAGAATTGCCACTCCGAATTGCCGGGCTTGACGAAGTAGCCCTTTCCCGGCATAATGAGAGGGTAAAGGAACCGGTAAATCTCTTCTACCCAAAGCCGGTTCCCCAGTTTCCCGGAAAAGGAGTTTTGTTTTGCCCTGCGGACGTAAAAGAAAACGGCATAAAATTGCCACCCACAAACGGAAGAAAAAGCTGCGGAAGAACCGGCATAAAAAGAAATGAACAGCCCCAGGGGGCGGGGAGCGAGACCCCACTGCGAATGAAAAGCCTTGCCCGGCGAGCCGCCTGAGGGGAAGAACCCCTTCCCCTCAGTCTGTATCCTGTTGTAACAGAAATTCAAACTCCTCCCGGGTTACCTGCTCGTTGCTGCCGGTAAGGGTGGAATCGTCCCGGAGGAGCCTTTCCAGGGCGGCGGCCGTTTCCTGCTGGTTCTTCACCACCGGGAGGGCCGCTTCCTGGGGAACGAGCTTTTTCCGGCACAGGGCTTCCCCCATTTCGGCGGCCCGTCCGGCGGCCAGCATGAGGAGCCTGAGGCACTCGGCTTTTTGGGGGGTATGTTTGGACTGGGTTAGCCGTTTATTAATGGCGGTTAAGACCTGATCTACCCACTGCAGGTCCTGAATAAGCTGCTTGGAGAAAAGTTTCGGGTCCAAATTCAGGGCCGGCGCCTTTTCCAGCAGCTTGATTTTTTCGGTGATCCAAAAGAGATTGTCCTGATATTCCACCGGCCGGTTCATAATCTTCCTTTTAATATCGCCCAAAAAACCTGGGTTTGGGTCCTTTACTACCCTATCGGCATTTCCCCCAAAGCCCCTTAGAGTCCCGTTGACAATCCGGGGGCCTTTATGCTAAGCTGACCCGGACAGAGCCTCTTTATCCGCTTAGCCGGATCATAAGTCCATGAGGAGGAAAAATGCATAAATATGAGGTTGTTTTTGTCTTTGTCCCGGAGGAGGACCGGTTTAAAGCCGGGCTGGAAACAATTCGGGAAGAATTAAAAAAAGCGGAGGGAGTCATCTCCAAGGAGGAAGATATGGGCCTCCGGGAGCTGGCCTACCCCATCCGTAAAGAAAGCCAGGGGCATTACTTTTGTTTTTACGCCGAGATTAACCCGGCCGCGGTTATCGCCATTGATCAGGCGGCCAAACTCCAAAAAAATGTCCTCAAGTTTCTTTTCGTACGAAAAGACGGTTAGCGGACAATTCCAAAACAGGCGGCTTGGTTCCCCGGAAAGGGGTAAGAAAGGCAGGAGAAAATGGCCAGTGATATTAATCATGTGATTCTCATCGGGCGGTTAACCCGGGATGCGGAACTCCGCTACTCCGGCGGGGGCATGGCAATCCTTAAATTTGCCATTGCCGTTAACCGGCGGAAAAAAAACGGCGAACAATGGGAAGACGAAGTCAGTTATTTTGACATTACCCTTTTCGGTAAATCCGCCGAGTCCCTCAAGGACTACCTCGTCAAGGGCAAACAAATTGCCGTGGACGGGGAACTAAGGCAGAGCCGCTGGGAACAGGACGGCCAGTCCCGGAGCAAGGTTGAGATTATAGCCAACAACGTGGAGCTCCTTGGCAGCGGCGGCGGCGCTGGCGGAGGAAGCGGCGGAGGCGGGGGAACGCCAAGGCCACAGACCAGCCGGCCTCCGGCAAACCGGCCGGCCCCGCCGGAAGGGGAGGATTCCTTTGGCCCCGGGGCCGATGATTTTGAAGACGATATACCATTTTAACCCAAAGCAAGGAGAGCTTTATGTCTGCTGATGAAGAAAGAAATCCGTCCTACCGGAATTCCGGGGGGGACGAAGGTTCGGATAGGGGCGACCGGGGGGGATACAGGGGGAACCGGGGATCGGGGAAGGGCTTTTTTAGAAAAAAGGTCTGCCGGTTTTGTACTCAAAACTTAACGGTGGATTACAAGAACCCTGAAACCCTGAGACGCTTTATCACCGAGCGGGGAAAGATCCTGCCCCGGCGGATTACCGGAACCTGCGCCAAGCATCAACGGGCTCTGGCCACCGAGATCAAACGGTCCCGGGTTTTGGCCCTCATGCCCTTTGTAAAAAAATAGGAATGCTGTCCCTGCCCAGCCGAAAGGCGGAACTTGCCGGTTTTGCGGGCTTAACCGTTTTGAGCTTTCTCCTCTCCCGGTCCGGCGGGATGTTTCTCTTTTTTGCCGTACCCCTGGGCCTCATCTACCGGCTCCTGGGGTTCCGGTGGTTTTTTCCCGCCGCCGGAGCGGTGCTGGTCCTGACGGTCCTTCTGGCAGGCGGAGAGAATATAGAAGGGGCCCTTTCCTCCGCCGCCCCCTTCTTAGGCATCAGGATCGGAATTCCCCTTATCCTGATTGCCGGGCTTTTCTTCTTGCTGGCGGGGGATCTCATCCCCCTCAGGGGGGTCTACCGGTTTTTGCTGTTTTCCGGATTATTGGCCCTGGGGGGGCTGCCCCTGTTTATCCGGCTCTTTGAAAACCCGGAGTTTCAGGAATACCTGAAAGCCCAGGCGGCCTTTATGGACAGCTTTTTTCAAAGCCAGGACCCGGGGGGCTTTTCGGGGGGGCTTTTTTTTTCCGACCCCGAGGCGCTGGCGGTTTTTAGGGAAACCTACCTGCGCTCCTTTGTTCCGGTCCTGGGCTTTTTGGTTTTAATTACCTGGACCCTGTCCGAAGCTGTGGCGGCCCGGCTGCTTGTCCGCCTGGGCCGGGGCGCCGGGGATAAAAAGGGGCGCAGGCCCATCAGCCTGGCGGGTTTCCGTACGCCCCTGGTTTTGATTTGGCCGGTGATCGGCTTTGGATTTTTGATTTTAGTCGATATTTTTTTCCCCCTGGGAACGGCGGGCTGCCTTGTCTGGAACGGCGGCCTGGTTCTTCTCTTAATTTACGGAATTCAGGGGGCGGGGCTTATTCAGTTTTTTTTAAACCGCCTGCGGATGCACCGGTTTATTCAGGTTTGTGTGTTTATCCTTTTGGGGGCGCTTTTGTTCCGCCCGGGGATAGGGAGTTTTCTCCTGATTCTGGTTCCGGCCTTCGGCCTTTCAGAACACTGGATCAGGTATAGATAGAAGGAGTGTTAGAAACATGAAAGTTATCCTCAATCAGGACGTTCACAGCCTAGGAGAAGAGGGGGATGTTAAAGAGGTGGCCCCCGGATACGCCCGGAACTACCTCATTCCCCAAAAGCTGGCGGCGCCCCATACCAAGGCCAACCTGATCCTTTTTGAAAACCGCCGGGCGGCCATTGCCAAGCGCAAAGAGGAGAAGCGCCAGGAAGCCCTAAGCCTTAGGGAAAAGCTCAATAATCTCAAGCTCACGATAGATGTTTCTTCCGGGGATACCGGGCGGCTTTTTGGTTCCGTAACCAGCGCCAATATTGCCGATGAGCTTAACAAACTGGGCTTTGTTATCGAGCGCAAACGGATTGAACTTCCGGAACATTCCCTTAAAATGACCGGCAGTTACCGGATTAAAATTAAGCTCTACGACAACAACGTCGCCGAAGTAGCCTTGGAAATCACCAGCCCGGAAATTCGCAAAAAAGAAGCCCGGGCTCAGGCGGCCCTGGCCAAGGCGGCCGAGGCGGACCAGGCCGCCCCCGAAGCCGGCGAATCGGCGGGGGCCGGCGAAGCCCCAGCCCCCGAGGAAGGGTTATAGGCCCCCATGCCGTCCGGCGAACTAAAGGATAAGTATCCTCCCCACCATGACGACGCCGAGGCGGCCACCCTGGGGGCTATTCTTCTGGACGCCCAGGCGGTCGATCAGGTTATCGAGTACCTGCGCCCCGATGATTTTTACCGCCCCGCCAACGGCCGAATCTTTCAGGCCATGATGGATCTGTCCCTGGCGGGGCAGCCCATTGATTTGCTTACCCTGAGCGACAAACTCCGGGGCCAGGGCCTTTTGGACGCGTGCGGCGGGGCCGGGTATCTGTCTTCCCTCACCTCCACGGTACCCACCAGCGCCAATGTGGAGTATTACGCCCAGGTGGTCCGGCAGCACAGTTTCCGCCGGGCCCTGATAAGAACCGCCGGCGAAATTACCGCCCGCTGTTACGAAGATTCAGAGGAAATTGCCGCCACCCTGGAGTATGCCGAAAAAAGCATCTTTGACATTACCGACAGCCAGCGTACCGCCGGATACCGCCGGGCGGGGGACATTCTCAATCAAACCATCAGCGTTATTGAAAAACACTATTACGATAAAAACGAGTTTACGGGGCTCCCCTCGGGGTATACGGATTTGGACGAAATTACCAATGGGTTTCAAAAATCCAACCTGATCATCATCGGCGCCCGGCCCAGCGTGGGAAAGACCGCCTTAGCCCTGTCCATGGCGGCTAACATGGCTATCCGGGGGGAGCGGCCGGTGGGATTCTTCTCCCTGGAAATGTCCGAGGACGAGTTGATGTTCAGGCTTTTGTCGGGGGAAACCCGGATCTCCTCGGAAAAGCTGCGGAGGGGACTGTTGACCCACTCCGACTTTGGCGCCATCGTTGAGGTTGCGGGCAAGATTTACGAAAAACCCCTGTTCTTCTGCGACACCCCCAGCATTACCCTTCTGGAACTCCGCGCCCAGGCCCGGCGGCTTAAATCCAAGGAAAACATCCAGGCCATTTTTATTGATTACATCGGCCTCATCCATGGGGATTCCCGGAGTTCCGCCTCCCGGTGGGAAGTGGTGGGGGAATTTTCCCGGTCCCTGAAAGCCCTGGCCCGGGAACTGGAGATTCCGGTTATCTGCCTCTGCCAGCTTGGCCGGCAGGCCGCGGACAAGGAGTATCCCAGCCTGGCGGACCTGCGGGATTCCGGCTCCATCGAACAGGATGCGGATGTGGTTCTCTTTCTTCACCGGGATTTGACCGATTCGGAAAAACCCGCCAAGCTCATCGTGGCTAAACAGCGCAACGGCCCCCTGGGGCAGGTGGAACTGGCCTACTTAAACGTTCTTACCCGCTTTGAATCTTTAAGCCGCAAAAAATGAACGCCCTGCCTGCTAAAAGGAAAAAATTTAAAAAACACTTGACTATTCACTAAGTGTGTATTACTATGTGTATAAGGATGTGTATTATGAGAACAAATATTGTACTGAATGACGATTTGGTGGCCGAAGCTTTTAAATTATCAGCAGCAATTTCAACAAAACGAGAATTAATCGAAACAGCTTTAATTGAATATGTAAATAATCGAAAAAGAAAAAATTTAAAGGACCTAAAAGGAAAAATTAAATTTTGCGCTGGCTACGATCATAAAAAAATGAGAATCATAAAATGATTCTCGTGGATACGTCTATTTTAATAGGCTATTTGAAGGGGAAAAATGAATATCCCTTTAACGAAATGGATAAAATCATAGATAATGACATACCATACGGAATTAATAATTTAATTTATCAAGAAATATTACAGGGCGCGAGAAATCAAAAAGAATTTAACCTATTAAAAGAATATTTAAATACCCTGCCGTTCTACGAATTAAAATTTGATAAAAAGTCATACGAAAACGCGGCATTGATAAATATAAAATGCAGGGAACAGGGAATCACAATAAGAAGCACAATAGATTTAATAATAGCCGAAACGGCAATAGAACATAATTTATGCATTTATCATGATGATAATGATTATAGAAATATGAGCAAAATAATAAAAGAATTAAAACTATACAATAAATGAAGAAAGGCGCGAAAAACGCAAAAATAGATCCAAATTTAACCTATAATTCAGAATAAAGACCAAGAAATTTTCTCCCGGAGGACTTGATAGTTTTTGAATTGACCCCGTGAACTCCGCGGGCTCCGTGGGGGAAAAAGGCGAGGCTCCTGACCTTAAGTCCTTCATTTGATTTCTTGACATTGCAAGAAGATCTCTCTATAATAGGATTAAGAAATTATTATATTGGCAGGAAAGGTGATGACTCGAAAGGAAAATTATGATTTTAGTAATCTGGTGAACGAAACGGAAGAGTTGGTTTTTGAAGAGCTGGAATACCAGTTGGATCAGGACTGGACGGAAAATATCTGCCGCTGCGAAGACTGCCTCCTGGACATGGCCGCCCTCTCCTTAAACTCCCTTGAGCCCCGCTACCGGGTTTCCCTCTTGGGCAGCCTCTACGCCTCGGCCCTCCACGACGACGAGCAGGCCAGGGAAGAGGTCCGCCAGGCCGTTATCCAGGCCATCAGTAAAATCCACGAAAACCCCGCCCACAATCGCTAAGGCCTGCGGGGAAGAAAAAGGGGAAACTGAAGGTCCAAAAGTTTGGCCCAAAGGAATCCCTAGGGTTCAATAACCCGGATGTATTTTTCCCCCCCGGGAGAGGCCAGGTAGTTTCCTTCGGGGTAGATCAGCGCCCAGCTTTCATCCCGAAAAAGGCAAAAGGTAAAAAGCAGGTCCCTTTCCCCAATCCGCCAAAAGCTCACCGAAGCGTCTTCATTCAGGCTCAGCACAAAACTGCCCAGGGTCATCAGACTCCGGGGCGGAGAGGCGGCGCTTTCAAAGTCCTCAAGGTCCCCAAACTGGAGCATTTTGATTCCCCCGGTTCCGGAAAGATAGAAAAAAAGGCGGGAGTCCTCTTTTTGCAGATAGAAGGGGGGGCTTAAGAATTCGCCGGGGAAACTGTAAAGCACATCCGTCCGGCTCAGGCCCCGGCCGCGGTGGGTTTTTAGCACCGTCTGCAGCCCCTCGGGGCTTTCCTGAATCCCCAGGGAATAAATGGTCTGACTCCGGGAATCCAAGGCCAGCCGGGATACCCAGAGGTTGGAATCTTCCAAATTAACGGTTTCGCCGGTCCGGATATTGATATGCAGAAGGGGGGTGGAGAAGGAGGCGCTCCGGGTGCGGCCGGCCAATAGGCTGCCCTCGGCGGTCCACGAGATGTGCTGAAGCCCCGATGAGGTAAATTGAAAAACCACTTCCCCGGTTTCCGGATCGATAACCCGGCACAGGCCGCTGCGGTCTAGGGTTGCCAGCCGCCCGCCTTCGATGCTGATATCCAAGTAGCCGGCGGAAGGGCCGGCGGGGATTCGGCGCATTCGGCTGCCGGGACCCATGAGAACCAGTTCCCCCCCCGCCTCGGCGCTCCACAGAAGAAAACGGTCTTCCCCGTAGCGGCTTATCCGCAGGCTGCCCGGAAAGGGGGCGGGAATCGCGGTTAAGGAGGGCGCCCCCGGAAGGTCAACCCCCGGAGGACGGACAACCGGTTCGGCCGGCGGCGGGGCGACGGAAGGCTCAGGAACGAGCGGGGGGGCGGAAGGTTCGGGCGCCGGCGCTTCGGCGGGGGGGAGGGATGTTTCGGCCGCCGGAGGTTCCGGGGTTTCCGCGGAAAAGGGCCGCCCGGAAAAAGGGCGTCCGCTGCGGCGCAGCAGGGAGGGAATATCGTAAAAGGTCCCCGGAGGCCGGGCCAGGAGGGGGGATACCCAGGGGGTTTCCCGGTCTGATTCCGGGGGGCTTCCGGGGGGCGGCGGGACCGGTTCGGAGACGGGGGCGGGCCGCTGGGCCCGGAGAAAGGCCCCATACCGGGCGGCGGCCTCAAAAAAGGCGGCGTCCAGGGTAAGGAGACTTCCGGTCCGGCCGGCGCCGGGGTTCACCGCCAGGAGGAGCCCTTCCCTGTCGGCGCTTACATCGGAGAGGCTGGCCAGCTCCGGCCGGGCAAAAAGGGAAAGGGCCCGGCGGTTTAGGTCGTAGCGGTAGATGAGCCCGTCCCCGCCGGTGAGAAAAACCCCGCCGCCGCCGCCGCAAAGCCGGTCCAGCCGCTCAAGGCCGAGCTCCGGTTCTTCCCTCAGCAGCCTTAGGGAATTGCCGGACAGGTCAAAGTTGGTAAGAACCGGCCCAAAATTTCCCCGGCTTAGTACGGCCAGGCCGCCCTGGGAATCCACCGAGAGATCCAGAATACCGGAAAAGCTCCGGCGATCCACCGCCTGGCCTGTGAGCAGATCGATAAGGTAGAGGGTGTCCCGGTCCGCGGCGGCCAGGTACCGCCCCGATGCGGTCCAGCCCAGGAGGGCCAGGCCGGGAAAGGTGGAAAACCGGGTTTTGAGGGTTCCCAGTTCCAGGTCCCAGTACTGCAGGGAACCGGAAGGCCCATAGGTGAGAATGGTTTTTTCCGTGGAGGAAATAAAAGCCCCGGAAACAATTCCAAAGCCTTCTTCAAGAAAATTAAGGGTCCGGCCGGTTTCCGCGTCAACAAATTGAAGGCTGTTCCAGCCGGTTATTCCCCAGACCAAAAAACTCCCCCGGGGGGAATAGCGGAGAAAGAGGGGCTGTTCCGGAAGGGGGAGGGAAAAGAGTTCCTCCCCGGTCTGCCAGTTGTAAGCGGAGAGCCGGCAGGCCCCGGTGGAGTCCGCCGATATGACCGCGGCCTCGTTCCGGGCGGGACTAAGGGCGGCCATGCGGATATCCCCCCCGGCAATGGGCCGGCTTGCCCTAAGCCGACCGGAGGCTTCCCACACCTTTAGGGTTCCGTCCCGGGAGAGGGAAAAGAGGTCCCCCTGAAGGTAATCAAGGTGGTTTACCTGGGCATGGTGGCCGCTGTTGATGAGAATTTCTCCGGAAAAGAGCGGGGAGGCGGCGGTCCAAAAAGCCAGGAAGGGGATAAACAAAAAAAATCTTTTGACCATCAGCCGTCCTCCTGAATCGAAACCTTGTTTACCGAAACGTAGGGGGGGGTGAGGATGGTTTTATAAAGCTCTTCATTTTTCTTTTCGTCTAAAGAGGCTAAGGTGTCCCGATACACCTTGACCGGCAGCCCGGTGAGGGCTATTTCCCCTTCCCGGAGGCCGATGATCCGGAAAACCAGGCGGTCCTCCTCAGTTTTTGTATAAAAGATAAAAACTTCGTCGTTCTCAAGTTTCTTTTTCAGAAAGAACTTGAGAATCTCCACCGTGCCGGGATCAATGCCGTCCTTCGTCAGCCGGACCCGTTCCACCAGTTCAGGAAACCCGATAAGGAGGGATTTGGCCTCCGTGTCGATCCGGTGGTTCATAAAATCGCTCCGCCGGGCTTCGGGGAGGAAAAGAACGTCCAGATTTTTCTCCGGGTCCTTTAGCCTAACCTCCAGCTCGGGCTTGATCCGGTTTCCGCAGGCCGGGCAGACGACGGTTAGAAAGGTCCCGTCCAGAATCTCCTGGTAGTACTCCGGGCGGGCGGACAGATCAATCTCGTCGTTTAGGTCTATCTCGATAAGATGGTCGCAATGACAGGGGACGGTACGCATTGGCTTTCCTCAGTTTCATTGACGGATAAAAAAATTAATATCATTAAACAACGAAAACAGGATTAATACAACCAAAAAAGCAAGCCCCGTCATCTGGTAGCGCATAAAATGCCTGGGTTTGATGGGCTTTTTCTTAAAAACCTGGATAAGGTTGAACAGAACCATCCCCCCGTCGAGCATGGGGATGGGAAGAAGATTCATAAAGCAGAGGGCCAGGCTTATGTAGCAGAGAAAACGGACGAAGGAAACCAGGCCGGGGCCAAAACCCTGGGCAAAACCGTACTGGGCCACTTCGCCGGTCATGTAGGTTATTCTTAAAGGGCCGGAAACCTGAAGGGAAGCCCCTTTAAAGAGCAGGCCTAAGCTCTTGACGCTGAGAACCACGGCCTGCCAACTGTCCTGAAAGCCCCGGCCCAAAGCTCTCAGGGGGTTAGCCTCCCGGGAGAGAACCGAAAGGCCCTCAAAGGAAATCCCCAGGGCCTCGGCGGAAAGGCCGCCGGCCAGGGGAATCAGGGTCCGGGTTAGGGTCTCCCCCCCCCGCTCCAGGGTGAGCTCCGGAGAGGGGGGGCCCGCGGCCAGGGCGGCGGCCAGTTCCAGGGTATGGGGGGTTGGCCGGCCGGCGGCGCTTACGATCCGGTCCCCCGGTTTAAGGCCGGCAAGCTCGGCGGCGGAGTCGGGACGGAGGGCCCCAATTACCGGATCTATCCACGCGGCCACCCCAATCCGGCCGGTGGAGCTTTCTTTATCCAGTTCCGGGCGCACCGTCCGGGTGAGAGTCTCTCCGTTCCGGCGGAGGGTAAGGGTTAGGTCCCGGCCGGGGTTGGGGCTGATCCATTCCTGAAGGTCCAGAAAATGATTAACCGTCCGGCCGTTGATGGCGGTGATCTCGTCTCCCGTTTGCAGCCCCCCCAGGTCCGCGGGGGACAGGGTTTGGGGAGAATCGGCGGCGGACAAGTACTGGGAAGCCAGGACAATCCGGGAGGGATAGGTGGAGGTTTCAAAACCGGCAAACCACACCAGGCTTAAAAAGATCACCGCAAAGCAAAAATTCCCCGCCGGGCCGGCCAGGTAGGTAACAATCCGGGCCCAGGGCGGGGCGGAGTAGAGGGAACCCGGCTCCCGGGGAAAAGTCTCGCTGTTTTGCTCCAGGGCTTTTTCCAGGAGTTTCTCCCCCTTCATCCGGCAGTATCCCCCCAGGGGAATCAGGGAGAGGCAGTATTCGGTTTTTCCCCGGCGCAGGGAGAGGATCTTCTTTCCCCAGCCCAGGGAGAAGGCTTCCACCTCGATACCGCAGGCCCTGGCGGCTAAAAAATGCCCCAATTCGTGGACAAAGATGACCAAACCCAGCCCGGCTAAACCCAATAGAATGCTTAAAATCATAAAAACCTTCCGGCAGCTTAAAAATAAAAAAACCTGATCAAATAATAATAAAAAGGAGCGGAAAATAAAAGACTGTCCAGACTGTCCATAACCCCCCCCCGGCCGGGGAGGAGGCGGCCTGAGTCCTTGATGCCCGCCCCCCGCTTTAGGGCAGACTCCAGAAGGTCCCCCCCCACGGCGGCTAAGGCGGTGATCAGGGCTAAAAAGATGAGGGCCCCCGGACCGCCCCCTGTGCGGAGTCTGAATCCCCCCTCCCCCAGGCCGCAGAGCCGCCTAAGGAAAGCGGCCCCCTCCGGGCCGGTAAAAACGCCGCCGGAAAGCTCCGGGAAAAGGAGGCTAAAGGCCAGGGCAAAGGCGGCGGCGGCGGCCAGTCCCCCGATAAGCCCCGCCCAACTTTTGTTGGGGCTTACCCTAAAGAGGCCCCGGTTGGATTTTCCCAGGGCCGCCCCGGCAAAGTAGGCAAAGCTGTCGTTCCCAAAAACAAGGGCCAGAAAGAGCAGGATGAAGGGGACCGAGGGGGTGAGGCCGGACAGGGCGACAATCCGGGAAAGAAACAGTCCGGGATAAATGAGGACAGCCAGGCTGCCGGCAAAGCGTAAAACCCCGGACTCCAGGCTTTTCCCCGGGGCGGGAAGGCCCAGGGGAAGGAGAACCGCCACGGCGGCGCCCAAAAGGAGGGCCTCCGGCGAAACCCTGCCGGGAAAAACAAGGGCCGCCAGGGCCGCCGCCGGGGGAAGGGCCCCCAGAAAGCCGCACAGGTTGACATTTAAGCCAAGGCCCCGGCAGTTAAGGAGCCGGGCTATTTCCCGGCTTCCCAGGAAGCCCGCCGCCACCACCAGGATATTCAGCCCCAGGTGGTATTGGTCCCCGGGAATAAAGAGAATCAAAAGGAGAAGGGGAATGGCGGTAATCCCCAGGAGCAGCCGGGCGGTGAGGTTTTTCATTTGAGGCCGCCAAATTTGCGATCCCGGGCGGCGTAGAATTTTAGGGCCTCTTCCAGATCGGACCGGGTCCAATCGGGCCAGAGTTTATCGGAAAAGTAAAGCTCCGCATAGGCGCTGCCCCAGAGCAGAAAGTTAGAGAGCCGGGATTCGCCGCCGGTACGGATGATGAGGTCCGGCTCGGGGAGGTCCGGCAGGTCCAGGCAGCGGCTTAGGGCCTCCTCGGTGAGGGATTCCCCCCCTTCCCGGCCCTTAAGCCAGCGGTTAACCCCCCGGACAATTTCGTCCCGGCCGCCGTAGTTGATCGCCAGGTTAACCGTAAGGCCGTCGTAGGCCGCGGTTAAGCGGCGGATATCCCCAAGGTCCCCGGCCACCCTCTCCGGCAGGCCCGCCGGGTCCCCGGAATGGACTACCCGAATCCGGTTTTCCCGGTAAAATTTTTCTTCTTTTTTGAGGTGCCGCCCGATCAGGTCCATGAGAAAAGCCACCTCCTCGCCGGTACGCTTCCAATTTTCCGTGGAAAAGGCGTAGAGGCTTAAAACCTTAATCCCCAGATCCAGGGCCGCCTTAACCAGGGTTTTGGCGGTCCGCAGCCCCTCCCGGTGTCCCGATGATCTGGGCTTTTTTCTCAGCTCCGCCCACCGGCCGTTGCCGTCCATAATGATGCCCACATGAACAGGCAGGGCCGGAGGTCCGCCCCCTTGTCCGGCGCTCCGGGTCAAGGCCGAAAGGGCGTCCGTCACAATTTATTCGCAACGGGGTTTGGTCTCCCGCTGCTTGCGGCGGGGTGGTTCATATTTCCGTAATCTCCGCTTCTTTATTCTGGAGAATCCCGTTGATTTCTTTTATGTATTTGTCCGTGAGCTTTTGGACCTCCTCGGCCTCCTGTTTTTCCTGATCCTCGCTTATCCTGCCGGCCTTGGATTCTTTTTTAAGGTCCTCATTGGCGTCCCGGCGGATATTCCGCACCGCCACCCGGCTCTGCTCCGCAATGGCCTTGGCGCTTTTGATAAGATCGCTGCGCCGCTGTTCATTTAAGGGCGGTATGTTGAGGCGGATAACCTTGCCGTCGTTGGAGGGGTTTACCGAAAGCTCGGACTTCTGGATAGCCTTTTCAATCTCATGCAGCAGGGACTTATCCCAGGGCTGAATTACCAAAAGCCGGGCCTCCGGCGCCGAGATAGTGGCCACCTGGTTTAAGGGGGTTTGGGCGTTGTAGGCATGGACTTTAATCTGATCCACCAGAGCCGGAGAGGCCCGGCCGGCCCGGACGGCTTTAAGGTCTTCCCCAAGGGCGGCGATGGATTTTTTCATTTTATCCTCAGTCCTGTCAATAATCTCGCTCATGGTTTCCCCCGTTAAACTTTGGCTTTAGAGGCTCCCGGTTTTGGGATTGGCTCTTTAGTCCAGATTTTCACCCAGCCGGTAAAAGACAAAACCGGTAATTTCAATTTTGCCCCCGATCTCTTTGTTTAGGGCGGCCAGAACCTTGGCAACGCTTTGTTTTTCGTCCTTCACAAAGGCCTGCTCCAGAAGGCAGATTTCCCCCAGGTGCTTGTTAATCTTTCCCTGGATGATCCCCTTTTTAACATTGTCCGGCTTGTCAATTTTTTCGGCCTGAACCGTAAAGATCTCTTCCTGCTCCTTTAGGTAATCCTGGGGAACGGTTTCCCGGGAAAGGAACAGGGGGTTGTAAGCGGCGGTATGAAGGGCAATGTCCAGGACAAATTCCTTAACCCCGGGGTTGTCAAAAAGTTCGTTTTTATCCGCCTTTAGCTTAACAATGACCCCGATTTTGCCGGCCCCGTGGATGTAGACGGAGAGGACCTCCCCCGGACCCTTGGGCAGGTAGGCAAGCCTCCTGAGGGACATATTCTCTTTAATAATCGCAATGGTTTCCTGAACTTTCAGTTCCAATTCCGGGGTGGGGCCGGAGAGCTTGTTTTCCGCCGCCAGATTTACCAGGGCCTCGCCGGTTTGGAGAAAGTTTTGGTTCATGGCCACAAAATCGGTTTCGCAGCTTAACTCAATAATGGCGGCGCCGTGATCCTTTTCGGCAATAAAGATTCGCCCCTCGTTGGTCGCCCGGCCCGCCCGCTTGGCCGCCGCCGCCAGGCCCTGCTCTTTCAGGAATTTTTCCGCCTGCTTAAAATCGCCGTTGGCCTTGGCTAACGCGTTCTTGCAGTCCAAAAGGCCGGCCCCGGTTTTTTCCCGGAGAATTTTTACATCCGATGCTTTAATTTCCACTGTCTTATCCTTCCTTACGATTCCGGCTTAATCCCGGTAGAGTTTTTCTTCGTCCAGGGCGTCTTCTTCTCCCGGTTCTTCCGCAGCCTTTTTATCCGGCTCCGGCGTGTAGTTTGAGTAATCTTCGGCGGTGAATTTATCCGGAACCTCCTCGGTCCCGCCCAGGGAAGCCGCCACGGGGCTGGTTTCCACGGGGGCCGCTTCCGCCGGGGCGCCCTTGTTTTCGTCCTTGTTCCAGCCCGGCTGGGATTCGTCATCCTGAAGGGTTTCAATTACCTCAAGGCCAATCTCGTTATCCGCCTCCACCACCGCATTGGCAATGATCGAAGTAAAGAGGGTAATGCTCCGGATGGCGTCGTCGTTCCCGGGGATGGGGTAGTTGATCCCCGTGGGATCGCAGTTTGTGTCCGTAACGGCAATGATGGGAATCCGCATCCGCCGGGCCTCCGCCACGGCAATGGCCTCGGTTTTGGTGTCAATCACAAAGACCACCCCGGGGAGTTCCTTCATGTCTTTGATGCCGTTAAGGTTTTTCTCCAGCCGGCTGCGTTCCTTGTTAAGCCGGGAAACTTCTTTTTTAGTGAGGTTCTCAAAGGTTCCATCAATTTCCATTTTCTCAATTTTTTTGAGCCGGTGGATGGATTTTTTGATGGTTTCAAAATTGGTGAGCATTCCCCCCAGCCAGCGGTTGTTAACGTAAAACATACCGCAGCGGGCGGCTTCCCGCTCCACCGCCGCCTGGGCCTGTTTTTTGGTGCCCACAAAAAGGACCGTTTTGCCGTTGTGTACGGTTTTTCGGACCACCTCGTAGGCTTCCTTGATGGCGGTAATGGTTTTTTGCAGATCGATAATGTGAATCCCGTTCCTTTCGGCATAGATGTATTTTTTCATCCGGGGATCCCAGCGTTTGGTCTGATGGCCGAAGTGTACCCCCGACTCAAGCAGATTCTTCATGGTTACAACTGCCACAGTTGTCCTCCTATTGGCCGCATTCAGGCGGCTTCCTTCTCTTTTTCTCGCCCCAAGGAATTCCCCTCAGGCGGAATTTTCGGCTGCCCCTTAAGGAAAGGGGTAGCCGTTAGCTTTCAGTATGGCACAAAGGCGGTTTAATGGCAAGCCCATAATGTTGGAATAGGAGCCTTTAATGCAAACCGTCAGGGCTTCTCCCCGGCCCTGAATCCGGTAGGCCCCGGCGGCCCCGGCCCATTCGCCGGTCCCCAGGTAGGCCTCTATCTCCCCGGCGCTTAGGGGGGCAAACCGGACCTTGGTTATCTCCCAGGCGGTAACCACCCGGCCCGGCGGACAGGCCAGGGCCAAACCGGTAATCACCCGGTGGGTCCGCCCGGACAAACGGAGAAGCATGCGCCGGGCTTCCTCCCGGTTTTCCGGTTTACCCAGGAAGGAAGGGGCGCCCCGGAGGGCCGGAGGGGGCAGGATGAAGGTATCGGCCCCCAGGGCCCACAGGGTTTTGGGATTTTCCCCCGCCGGCAGGTTTAAGAGGAGGCTGTCGAGTTTTTGCCGGGCCAGCCGAACCGCTTCGGCCCCGGGGGGGCGCCGGGAAAAGGTTTCATCGGTTTCCCGGGGGCAAACCCGAAAGGGCAGCCCCGCCAGGGCGAGGAGTTCCGCCCGGCGGGCCGAGGCGGAGGCCAGGAGAAGGACGGGACGGGGGGGTTTCATCCGGGCCTAGAGGGAGCGGAAAAGCCAGAACCCGCCGGCGGCCCCCAGGAGGCTGCCGGGGTTAACCCGGATGTAAAACATTAAAGCCCCCAGATCAAACCCCAGGGGGCCGGCGCTTAGGTCAAAGGGCCGGGAGCTAAAGTGGGAGATGATTTTTTCCAGGATGCCCCAGGCTAAGGTTCCGGCGATGGTTCCCAAAAAGATAAGCATTAACAGCGGCCGGATGGTTTTACTTGATAATTTCACAATGCTCTCCTAGACCTGGGCCCTGATTAGAACGGGGCAGTGATCGGAGCCGGTGATTTCGGGAAGGATGAGCGCCTCCTTGATCCGGGGAAAAAGGCCCTGGTCGCAGCAAAAATAGTCGATTCTCCACCCCACATTGTTAGCCCGGGCGTTGGAACGGTAGGACCACCAGGTGTAGCGGCGGGGTTCGGAACAAAAGCTCCTAAAAATATCCACGTACCCGCTTTGGGTCCATTTATCCATCCAGGCCCTTTCTTCCGGCAGGTAGCCCGGATTGCCTTCGTTGGCCTTGGGGTGGGCTAAGTCGATGCTCTTGTGGGCAATGTTGTAATCTCCGCAGAGAATAACATGGCCCCCCGCCCGGACAATTTCGGTACAGCGCGTCAAGATGGCCTCGCAAAACCTCAGCTTGTAATCCAGCCGCTTGCCTTCGCTTTGGCTGTTGGGAAAGTAGGCGCAGATGAGGGTAAATTCCGGGTACTCCGCTATGAGGGTCCGGCCTTCCTCGTCAAACTCCTCCACCCCCAGGGGCTCCAGGGACAAGGGCGCCGGGAAATCCTCCCGAAAGTAGATGGCCACCCCGGAGTAGCCCCGGCGCTTGGCGGAGGCAAAACCGGCCCGGTAGCCCGGAGGGGCGGTAAAGGCCGGGGAAAGCTGTTCGGGCTGGGCCTTGGTTTCCTGCAGGCAGAGGAAGTGGGGTCTTTCTTTTTGGAGAAATTCAAACAAACCCTTTTCGGCGCAGGACCGGATGCCGTTGACGTTCCACGAAATAAAGGTTTTTATCATAGGTCCCCCGGTTCTTTGTTACAATATATTTTCATTTTTTTTGCTTTTGCCTTGCGGAAGGGTAAAGCCGGAGGAAGGAGGGGAAGCGGGACCTTAGCGCCCCTTCCCCCTTGGCTCATCGTTTCTTTTTTTTCTTTTTTAGCCGGCGCTCCAGCTTGGGAATCTCCTCCTCCCGGACCAGGGTTAGGGCGGGCCTCTCCGGGGCGGCCAATTCGGGGGTCCCCGGCGCGGAGGGCTCAAAGTTCGCCGGT
>JAISRN010000069.1 GCA_031273605.1 Spirochaetales bacterium
TCTTCCTTAAGGTAGGTGATATTGCCGAAAAAAGACCGGGGGCCTTCCACGGTAAAGGCAAAGCTCCCCCCTCCCCGGATCTCATAAAAGCGGACCCCCCGGCGGGGAAGTTCCAGGCCCTCCTCCGGCTCCCGGAGTAAAAACTCAGGCTTGGGCAGGTTCCCTGCGGAACGGTAGTAGAGGTCCCGGTATTCCCGCCGGAGGCTTTCTCCCTGGCTGGTGAGCCTTTCCCACCCGGCAAAGAAAACCAGGCTGTCCCGGCCCAGGTAATCCCCAAGGAAGGAGGGCCGTTCAAAGCTGAGGGGGAAGAGAAATTCCTCGTGGGGGCAGCTTCCGGTTTCCCACAGGGCGTCAATGAGGGATTCGCCGCCCTTGACCCCCCGGCCTTTCAGAAAAGCCTCAAGCCCCCGGATTCTCGGCTCCTCCCAGAGAATCTCCCGGCAGGGGGACAGGTAAATCTCCTGTATTTTCTCCCGGGAAGCCTGGCTCTCCGGCCCAAAGGTCTTGATCTCCTCCACCCGGTCAAATTCAAAAACCACCCGTACCGCCTCCGGCGCTCCGGGGGCAAAAAGATCCAGCACCTCCCCCCGGAGGGCAAATTCCCCCGGTCCCTGAACCAGGGGAACCCGGAGGTAGCCGTACCGGGAAAGCCGGTCCCCTATGGCCGCCGGATCAAGCTCCTGCCCCGGCCGGATGGCAAAGAGCTTCTCCCTAAGCCACTCCGGATTAACCACCGGGCTTAAAAAGGTCCGCAGAGAGGCTAAAACCAGGAGTTTTTCCCCTGTAAGGAGCCGGGTAAGGGTTTGCAGCCTTTCCCCCGCCTTAAAAAGGGGCCCCCTCTGCCCGGAATAGGGGATAATGTCCCAGTCGGGGAGGATGCCCAGGGGAATCTCCGCCGCTTGGAAATCCAGGAGGGATTCCCTGAGTTCCCGGTTCCGGGGGAAAACCATAAGGGCGGGGCTTTCTTGAAGGCCGAACAGGCCGGCGGTCAAAAGGTGGCGGAAGGCCCCCTCCGCCCCCTCCACCTTTAAGGGAAATTCCCCCCGGCGGTACCCCCCCAGAAGGGCTTGAAACTCCCCGGATTTGATTAATTCGTTAATTAGGTCAATAATAAATAAGGTTCTCATTCCGAATATCCGAAAATTATATATCGGGAACCAGGGAGTCCCGAATTTTGGGGGGAATCGGGTTCCCCATGGGAGACAACCGTTATGCGGGGGCAAAATTTGAAAAAACTGGTTTTAATTTTGGTTTTACTCCCGATCCTGCTTATAGGGGTATCCGGGTCCTCCGGGGAAGTCCGTCTTGAGATCCGGTATTACGATCGCGCCATCTATTATACCGATTCTCCTATTTATGTGAAGGTGGAGATCACCAATAATGCCCTGGATACCTACCGGTTCAAGCTGGCGGACGTGAGGCAGTTCAGCCTGGATTTTTCGGTCCAAACCCTGCGCCATGAGGAATTGGAACATTCGGACCGCTACGTTATGAACCGCCTTACCAACCGTCAGGTCTATTTCCGGGAAATCTCCCTGGAACCGGGGGAATCCTACAGCTTTATCGAAGACCTGGCTGATTTTATCACCCTGGACCAGGCCCGGCAATACCGGCTTCAGGCCCGCTTTTACCCCGAACTAACCACCCGGACCCAGGGACCGGTTTTAAGCTCTAACATTCTCAGCCTTACCGTCCGGCCGGGGGGCATGAGGGACGAGATTGCCGATTACATTGAGGAGGAAACGGGAAACATCCTCCGGGCCGAGGCCCTGAGCCCGGATCAGGTGGTGGCGTACACGATCCGGGCCCGGCAGCACAGCCAATGGGAAAAGTTCTTCCTCTACCTCAACGTAGAATCCCTTTTTCTGAGGCAGCCTATCAATGCGGAACGTTACCGCCGGGCCTCGGACGCCGAAAGGCGCAGCCTGATTGAGGACTACCGGAACCGGCTGCAAAGTCAAACCCTGGAGTCCGACCTGCTTCTCCTTCCCCATGAATTCAGGATTCTCAGGACAGCCTATACCGAGACCGAGGGAACGGTAGAAGTTCTGGAAAAATTCCGCTATTCTGATTTTACGGAACTCAAACAGTATACCTACCGTTTAAATAACACGGAGGGTATTTGGAAAATCACCGGTTACGATGTTAGGAATTTGGGAACAGAATGAAGAGTTTACTAATCATGGAAAACACAGCCGTTAAAGAGGAACTGGAAGACCGCCTTCTGCCCCTGGGCTTTGACTTTATTCATTATACCAGCCCCGTCAAGGCCATGGAGAATCTGGAGGAGATAAGCCCGGACGTTATTTTTTTTAATGTTCAGGATTTTCCCCGGCACTGGAAACCCTTCATGATGTTTACCTATCAGTTTTTTTCCAGGGAAAAGGTGCCTTTTTTTCTCCTCACCGAAAACGGGGAACTCTCTTTTGAAGAAGCGGCCAAGGCCAGCCACCTGGAAGTAACGGGAATTATCGGCAGCCTGGGCTCGCCCACGGAATTTGATAATTTTTTAAGGGCGTTGAACCGCAAGAATCTCCTTTTTGAGCAGCGTTTAACCCTGCGCTACACCCCCCACGCCTTTGACAACATTTGTTTTATGTTTACCCATCCCCGTCATCTTAAACTTATCACGGGCAAACTGCTGGATTTTAGCCAGGGGGGCTTGAGTTTTTTCCCGGACAACCCCCATCTTACGGTGGACCTTCTCCCGGAAGATAAGATCGACATTGCCACCCTCACCATCGAAGACAATCCCCTGGACTTGCAGCTATCCATAGTCCGGAATAACGAAAACCTGGCCCTGCGCTACGACGGCCTTCCGGAAAGCCACAAGGCCAAGATTATCGCCTACATCAAAAGCTCCCTGAACCGGGATTTGCAGGCCAGGATTCAAGCCGGCTGAACATGGAAGCCCTCTGCGGACTCTGTCCCCATCAGTGCCGCCTTAAAGAGGGAGGGCTTGGATTCTGCGGGGCCCGGCAAAACCAGGGCGGCCGGATCGTGGACCGCTATTACGGCCTCCTCTCCGCCCTGGCCCTGGACCCGATTGAAAAAAAGCCCCTCCGCCACTACTATCCGGGACAGTTCATCCTTTCGGCGGGGTTTTACGGCTGCAACTTCCGCTGCCCCTTCTGCCAAAACCACGGCATTTCCCAGCTTGCCGGCCGGGGAGAGCCGCCTTCGGGACTGCCCTTAAGCCCCGAAGAACTATGCGAAAAAGCCGTGGAACAGGGCTCCTTCGGCATTGCCTACACATACTCCGAGCCCCTGATTCACTACGAATACCTTCTGGACTGCGCCCGGGAGGCCCGGCGGCGGGGCTTAAAAAATGTGCTGGTTACCAACGGCTGCCTTACCCAGGGGCCGGCGGAAAAGCTCCTCCCCTGGATTGATGCGGCCAACGTGGATTTAAAATCCTTTAACCCGGACTTTTACCGGGAAGAGCTAAAGGGGGATTTAGAAACCGTCAAAAACTTTATCCGCCTGGCCTGGGATAAAATTCACCTGGAGGTTACCACCCTGATCATCCCCGGAAAGAATGACGGGGCCGATGAGGTGTTCCGGCTGTCGGGTTTCCTGGCTTCCCTAAGCCCCCGGATTCCCCTTCACCTGTCCGCCTACTTTCCCCGCTACCATTACACCCTGCCCCCCACTTCCCGGCAGAGCCTCTTCCGCCTCACCAGGGAGGCCCGGAAAAATCTGGCCTTTGTTCATCCCGGCAATATATAGGGGCCCCTAAAAAAGCCGGTTTTCCAGAAAGGCCTCCCCTTCCTCTTTCACCAGCTCCGCCAGGAAGCGGATCCGGGGTTCCAGCCCGGCGATAAAAAGGGAGGCTATTTTTAATTTGTCCGGTCCGGAATGGGCGTCCCCCAACAGGAGGTAGGCCATAATGAGTTCCCCCGCCATTTCCGAAAGCCTCCGGGCGTGAAAACTTAAGAACTGCCGGTCATCCCCCTTTTCCTTGGCCAGGGCAAAGGCTTCCTGGAAAATCTGCCGGGCCCGGCGAATCTTTGGCGGCAGCTCCGGGGCATGGGGGTAATCCCCGCCGTCCAGCTCATCCAAAAGGAGCTCCGCCGTGCCGGACAAAAGCCCCCGGAGGGCGGCGGCCACCTGCATCTGGGTTGTCCCTTCGTAAATGTTGGTTACCCTGGCATCCCGGAAAAGCCGCTCCACCGCAAATTCCTTCATGTAGCCGGAACCGCCGTGGACCTGAACCGCCGCCGAGGCCGCCCGGTTGGCCATTTCCGAAGCATAGGCCTTAACCAGGGGAGTCAGGAAGGAGGCGTAGTTTCCGTATTTCTTTTTTTCGTCAATCAGGCCGGGCTTTTGCTCCGGGTGTTTTTCCAGATAGCTTTCCAGAGCCTCGCTTAAGTCCACGCAGCGGGAGGCGGTGTAAAGGAGGCTCCGGCCGGCCTCCAGCTCTACCTGCATCCGGGCAAGCATTTCGTAAACCGCGGGGAACTCCCCAATGGGGCGGCCAAACTGAATGCGCTTTTCGGCATAGGTACGGGCTTCCCGCCAGGCCGCCTCGGCAATGCCGATTCCCTGGGCCGCGATGCCCAGGCGGGCGCAGTTTAAAAGCCAAATGGTGTATTTAGTAAGTCCCCGTTTGCGTTCCCCCAAAAGCTCCGCCGGGGCCTGGTTAAACTGGAGCTCGCAGGTGGCGGTGCCCCGGATGCCCATCTTGTGTTCCAGCCGGCGGATGGTCATCCCCTCCTCCCGGCGGTAAAGAAAAAAACTCAAGCCCCGGCCTCCCGGGGCCTCCGGTTCGCTCCGGGCCAAAACCAGGGCGAGCTTTCCGCAGCCGTTGGTAATGAAACGCTTAACCCCGTTAAGCCGCCATTGGCCCCGGTCATCCTGAACGGCCCGGAGACTGACGGCCTGGAGATCGCTGCCGGCTTCCGGCTCGGTGAGAATCATGGAGGCGTCCCACTCCCCCCGGGCAAGGCGGGGAAGGCAGTCCTCCTTCTGCTCCTCCGAGGCAAACTTATTGATGGCCAGGGCAATGTCCTGCTGGAGGCCGAAATTTAAAAACGAAGGGTCCCCCCGGGCAATCATCTCCTGGGCCATACACAGGATGGTGGCGGGAAAGTGGAGGCCCCCGTACTTCCGGGGCAGGGAAAAACCCAAAAGTTCCGCCTGGGCAAAGAGCTCCCAGGCCCTTTGGGTAGGGGCGGGAAAGATCACCTCGTTATCCTTGAGAAGAGTTCCCTGCTGATCCACCTCCCCCGCCTTGGGCCCCAGGCAGCGGGCGCAAAGCTCCCCCACCAGGGAAAGAACCAGGGCGTAGCCTTCCCTGGCGTCCCCTTCGTTTTCCGGGGCCTGGGGATAGGCCGGAAATTCGGCAAAATCATCCTCGTGCCAGCGGATCATCCTGTCCAGGTCCTGATGTTTAAGGTGAAACTGAATATCCGGATTATCCAAGAAATAATTTTTCATTTTTCCTCCTGGGGGGCCTCGGAAAAAATCCGGATAAGCCGGGGGATAAGGGTTTTGACATCCCCCACAATGCCGTAGTGGGCCAACTGAAAAACCGGCGCCTGGGGGTCCGTATTAATGGCGACGATCCTTTCCGCCTGCTCCATCCCCACCCGGTGCTGGAGGGCGCCGGAAATGCCGCAGGCAAAGTAAAGCCTGGGCCGGACGGTCAGCCCCGTTTGGCCTACCATCCGCCCTTCTTCAATAAAGCCCGCATCCACCGCCGGCCGGGTGCCCGCCGCTTCGCCCTTGAGGACCTCCGCCAGCCGGTAAACCAGTTCAAAGTCCCGGGCATTTTGAAAGCCCATGCCCCCGGCCACCACGATTCCCGCCCCTTCCAGCCCATTGCGCCGGGGAAGGGGCAGGGACTCAAGAAGGGTAAGGGCAAAATCGCCTAAGTCCAGGGGGACGCCGAGGTCCCGGATAACCGCGGGCTTCCGGCCCGGCAGGGGCGGCCCCAGGGGAAAAACCCCCTGACGGACGGAGCTCATCTGAGGCCGGGTCCGGGGGCTCACAATTTCGGCCAGGATATTGCCCCCAAAGGCCGGCTTGGTTTGAAAGAGGATGGGGCCGCCGCCCTCATAGGGGGCCAGGGAAAGGCCGGTGCAGTCCGCGGAAAGGCCCACCCGGCGGCGGGCGGCCAGCCGGGGGGCCAGGTCCCGCCCCTGAAGGGTGGCGCCGAAGAGGAGAATCTCCGGCTCCAACTGCTCCACCGCCCGGTCGAGAATTTTAACGTAGGGCAGCGCCCCGTAGACTTCCAGCCGGGGGTCTTCCTGATAGTAAACCCCGTCAGCCCCATGCTCCCCCAGGGTGTTCAGGTGTTCCCGGACCCGGGAGCCCAAAATGACCGCGGTTACCGGGGCTTCCAGAACCTTGGCCAGTTCTCTCCCTTGGGAAAGAAGTTCCAGGGAGGAGGGATGAATCTTCCCCTGATTCTCCTGAATGTAAACCATGACGCTGTGTTTTTCGTTTATCCTGTCCATTACGCTTCCTTAAAATATAAAACGAAAATATAAAAGGGCGGTTCCTTGTCCGGGGCTATCCCTAGCCCAGGAGGCGATCCCGGCGAAGTTCCCCCGCCATGGCCGCCAGGGCTTCGTCGGTCTCTCCGATCATAAGGGCCTTTCGGGAAACCCCCGCCGCCGGGCGGCTGGAGATAACCCGGGTGGGAGAACCGGCGGCCCCGCAGAGGGCCTCGTCGGCGCCGATGTCCCGGGGCTCCCAGATCCAAAGGGGCCCCTCCCCGCCTCCCGGAAGGCCCTCCGCCTTCCGCAGCCCCAGGGCCCGCCGGGCCTTGACCGGCCTAACCTCCCGCCCCCTGTCGTTAAAGGACAAGAGCAGGGGCAGGGCCGCCTCTATCCGCTCCTCCCTGGTATCCTGGGTTCTCCGCAGGGTAAGACGCCGGGGAAATCCCGCCGCCCCGTCTTCAATCTCACTAACCGAGGCGAGGTGATTGATTCCCAGCCTTTCCGCCAATTCCGGACCCACCTGGGCGGTATCCCCGTCGGAAGATTTAAGGCCGCAAAAAACCAGATCAAAGGGTTCCAGCCGCTTAAGGGCGCAGTACAGAACATAGGAAGTAGCCAGGGTGTCCGATCCGGCCAGGGCCTGGCCGGTAACCAGGATTCCCCGATCCGCCCCCCGGCACAGGCCCTCCTTAAGGGCGGCCAGGGCGGAAGGGGGACCCATGGAAAGGAGGGTAACCGAGACGCCGGGGAAGCGGTCCTTAATTTCCAGCGCCCCTTCCAGGGCGTAGAGGTCTTCCCGGTTGATCACCGCCGGAAGAATCTTCCGGTTGATGGTTCCGTCCTGGTTGAGGGCCGCGGTAAAGCCGGGCCCCGAGGTATCCGGTACCTGTTTAACAAGAACGATAAGATGAAAGGACATGGACTTCTCCCCCCTAGGACGGCTCGCAGGACCGACCCGGATAACCGGCTTTCCCGATTGACATATTTATCTGAGGCCGTTTCAAAATAACCGGTTTTGGAACCGGCTCATCCTACTATAATGCGAAAAGGCGGGATTTTCAAGGCTTAGAACCGCAGCCCCATTCCCAGGGTCAATTGCAGGTCCGGCGACCAGCCGGGAAGGTGGTAGATCACCTCTTCTCCCAGGCCGGTTTCGGAATACATGAGTTTGTTCCGCCGGGTTACTCCGTCAAGCTCTACCCAGAGGCTGAGGCCCATAGCCGGGACCGGCGAGGGAAGCTCCCACCGGCCGTTCAGCGATAAGGCCAGGGTCAGTTCAACCTCTTCCGGCCTGCCCAGGGGGGCCGCCCCGGCAATATTTGCCTGCCCGTCGTTGGCTAAATCTGTATTGTGGGAAAGTAAAAAATGCATCCGCCCATGGAGCATTCCGAAAAACCGGAACCCCGCCTCCCAGCCCGAAGGATCCCGGTAGTTCCCCCCCAGTTGGAGAACTATGGCATCCCCGCCGTAGGGATACCCCAGGTACTCAAGGGCATACTTATCATCGGCAAACTCGGCGGTCCGCAGAACCAGAAGGTCAACCCCGTTCCGGCGGTAAAGCATGGGCGAGGTGTACACCCCTTCGAGGTTCAGGTCTAAAACGCCGGAAAACAGGGGGCCGCTGCGCCGCAGCCCCCCCAGAACCCCAAAGCTCGTGCGGTCCCCGGCGGTAGAGCCGGTTTCGGTGGGCGCCGTGGCCTGGTCCAGGGCAAACTGCCCGTAAATCCCCCAGCCCGGACCGGGGGTCCAGTCCCACTCGATGGAGGCTATCGCGTTAAACCGGGTTTTATCCAGGTAGTTGTGAAGAAAAAACGAAGGGTTCAGGAACCGGAGCTCAAAGGCGCTGTCCTGGTACATCACCCCTTCGGAAAGGGAAAGGGAGAGATTGTTCCGAAGGCGAAACTCCAGGCGATGGGCCAGGAAGATCCGGAATATGCGTTCATAGCTTCTGTTAGGATCGAGAAGTTTATAAAAGTTATCATTCCAGTAATCAAAACCTTTAAAAAAGACCATGAGGTACTCGTAGCGAAGGGCCTCATGGAAAAAATTAAACCGGGCGTAATCGTTAAAATCGGCGTTCCCATCTAAAATCAGGTTGCCGCTTTCCCCGTTTCCCCAGGTAAGGCGGTCCCGGGACAAAGAGAAGTTCCACCGGGAGCCTCCGGCGGAAAAGTAGGCCCGCCGGGGCCATTCGCTCCCCATGGACGCCGGGGTGGTGATATTGGTACGAAAACCTCCCGCATACTGGGCCCCCCGGATCCGCCATTCAAACTGGTTCAGCGAACTCTTATCCAGGATGGCGCCGATCCCGTTGGGAAAGGGGTTATCCCCATCCTGGACCGAACCGGCAGGGCGGGTTTTATCCGTAAGCCTTATCCGGTACTCATCCCCGGGGTTAAAGCGGCCCAAACCGTAGGAGCCTTCCATGCGGCTAAAAAAATGCTCCCCCAGCCGCCCCTCCAGGTTGAGGCGGACGCTGGGCTGCCGTTCCTCATATCCGTAAAACCAGTCTTCCTCGGTGATGTAATCCTCGGTATTGGTGTGGCCATAGGTTTCCAGATTAAGCTCCAGGCCGGCCCCAATCTGCACCCCCCCACCCAGGTCAAGGGCCGGACCCCGGGCAAGGGCCCCGGCGGTCCGGTCGTAAAGCCCCCGGGCGGCGGCGGACAGGGCCTGGGGGTCCAGGCGGTCCAGATTAAGCCGGGCCTCGTTGATCGTCCAGGGCCGGGAGGCGGAGGGGCGGGCCAGTCCGGCCATCAGGCAGAGGGCGTCAATGTCCCGGTACAGGGGAGACCCCAGGGGGATGATCTCCTGGCTTTGGGCAAAAGCCGGAAAAGCCGCCCCGCCCAGGAGAAGCCCCAGGAAGAGCCACCGGAGGGGGGAAAACCGGCGATGAGGCCCGGCCAGGCTGTCGTTAAGGCCGGGGGAAAGGTTCAGTTTTACGGACATTGGGTTACTTATACGGGATCTCAATCTCAAAGGTTTTTCCCCCCGTTTTCGGCGTGATGGACAATATCGTTTTGCCCTCATGGATTAATGCGGCCTCGACATGCCGTGCGGAGATGCCCAGATCGATTTTATTGAGCTTTTTTCGGAGCAGCAGTTTCAAAAGCCCGCGTCCGAAATACCGAATCACGACCTTGCCGCTTTCAAAGTGCAGCTTCCACGGCTGCGAATTCATCGCGGAGGGCGCAAGCCGGACAGCCCTTGCAACCGGATTGTCCTGATCGCTGATTTCGCTCAACGGCAATCGCTTGAATTCCCCTTCGGCCTTCCTCGTGGGGACATCCGTCTTGCCAAAGGCCAAAAGGATACAGTAGTCCCGCTCTGGTTCGTTCGGCTTTGCCATGCCGAGCCAAAGGCTGCCCAGCCCAATGCTTTGCAGATAGAGATCCGCATTCTGCAAAACGTATCCGACGTTAGCGTAGGCGCTGTCACTCCCATTACAGTAGGCAAGGATATAATGGGGCGCGGCCGCTCCGCCATGAACCTTTTCCGCCGGAAGGATTTCAAATCTCGCAGACTGCCCGGCAAGCGGAGGGGTATCGCCAATGAATTTTTCAATGTTTTTTATTGTTGGGGCATCCAGCGGGCTATCGTTAAATTTCCGCACCGAGCGCCGGG
>JAISRN010000049.1 GCA_031273605.1 Spirochaetales bacterium
GGAAGCCGGTACTGACTCAAAAAGAAAATCCCTTTTATGCCCGGCAAAATAAAATTGCCCTGCGGAACGCCGGATTAATTGAGCCGGGGTCAATCAAGGATTACCGGGACCGGGGAGGATTTGCGGCCCTGCAAAAGGCCCTGGTCATGCCTCCCGGTGAGATCATAGCCCAGGTGGAACAGTCGGGCCTCCGGGGACGGGGGGGCGCGGGCTTTCCCACGGGCCGCAAATGGCGGGAATGCGCGGGCTTTTCTGAAACCCCCAAATACGTGGTGTGCAACGGCGACGAGGGGGACCCCGGCGCTTTTATGGATCGCTCCATTCTGGAGGGGGATCCCCACAGTGTTATTGAAGGCTTAACTATCTGCGCCTTGGCGGTGGGCGCCGAAGAAGGCTTTATGTACATCCGGGATGAGTACGAATTGGCCCTTGCCAATGTCCGCCGCGCCCTGGAGGCCGCCCGGCAAGATGGCTGCTTGGGAAAAGACATCCTGGGTTCCGGTAAAAACTTTGACATTTCCATTGTCCGGGGGGGCGGCGCCTTTGTCTGCGGCGAGTCCTCCGCCCTCATGGCCTCCATCGAAGGCCGGGTAGGGGAGCCCCGGACCAAGTATATCCGCTCGGTTCAGCGGGGGCTCTGGGACAAGCCCACGGTTTTAAACAATGTGGAAACCCTGGCCAACATTCCCTGGATCATTACCCAGGGCCCCGAAGCCTACCGCCGTTTGGGCACCCCCGGAAGCCCGGGAACCAAGGTCTTTGCCCTGGTGGGCAAGGTTAAGCGGACCGGCCTGGTGGAAGTTCCTATGGGCAGCACCCTTAGGGAGCTGGTCTTTGAAATTGGGGGGGGCATCCTGGGGAACCGGGGCTTTAAGGCGGTTCAAACCGGCGGACCCTCCGGGGGCTGCATTCCCGCCTCCCTTTTGGATTTGCCCATTGATTTTGACACCCTGAGTTCCTACGGTTCCATGATGGGTTCCGGGGGAATCATCGTCATGGATGATCAAACCTGCATGGTAGAAGTAGCCCGCTATTACACCCGCTTTTTAGCGGAAGAGAGCTGCGGCAAGTGT
Organism: Spirochaetales bacterium; assembly: GCA_031273605.1. Lineage (GTDB taxonomy): Bacteria > Spirochaetota > Spirochaetia > UBA9216 > UBA9216 > JAISRN01. The sequence goes on from JAISRN010000049.1 coordinate 1,074, forward strand.
ACCCCCTGCCGGGAAGGGCTGCGCCGCAGCCTGGAAATTTTAGAAGACATCTGCCAAGGCCGGGGACAGGAAGGGGACATTGAAAGGCTAAAGGAGATTGGCGAAACCATGACCCAGGCTTCCCTCTGCGGCCTGGGAAAAAGCGCCCCCAATCCGGTCTTAACCACCCTTAAGTACTTTGAGGATGAGTACCAGGCCCATATCCGGGAACACCGCTGCCCCGGAGGAGTCTGTCCCGCCCTTACCCGTTACCGGGTAATTCCGCAAAAATGTAAGGGTTGCGGTCTCTGCCTGAAGGTCTGCCCCGTCGGCGCCATTACCGGGGACCGGGGAAAGCCTCATCTCATTGATCCTGAGCTTTGTCTTTCCTGCGGCGGGTGCCGGGGAGTCTGCCGGTTTGACGCTGTGGGCGTAGAAGGGAGGAAGATCGAATGTCCATCGAGGTAAAAATTGACGGGAAGATTTGCCCGGCGGAAAAGGATGAGTACATTTTAGAGATAGCCCGGCGAAACCGGATTCTGATTCCCTCCCTGTGCCACCATGACGCCCTGCCGGGCCTGGGGTGCTGCCGCCTCTGTGTGGTGGAGATCAACGAAGGCCGGGGAAACCGGGTGGTGGTTTCCTGCGTGTATCCGGTCCGGCAGGATTGTGAGGTTCTCACCGGCAGTGAAAGGATCAAGGGAATCCGGCGGACTATTATCAGCATGCTCTCTTCCAGGGCCCCGGAGGGGGGGCGGCTGGGATCCCTCCGGGGGCTTTACCAGGTTTCCGGGGATTCCCGTTTTTCTTCTTTGGCGGGTGAAAAATGCATCCTCTGCGGCCTCTGCGTGGAGGCCTGCGCCGAGCTGGGGAGCGGCGCCATCACCACCGCAGGCCGGGGGGTGGAAAAAAAAGTAACCACCCCCTTTGACCGGCCCTCCCGGGACTGCATCGGCTGCTTAAGCTGCGCAGCGGTGTGTCCCACCGGCGCCATCGAAGCCGTACAGACCGCGGAAACCCGGACCATCTGGGGCCGGGAATTTGAACTGCTGCGCTGCGAGGCCTGCGGCCGCCCCTTTGCCACTCCGGAAGAGGCGGCCCACGCCGCCCTCCTGAACGGCGGAAGCCCTCCGGCCCCGGGGGAAAAGCCCCCTCGCCTTTGCGCCCCCTGCCGGCAGAAAAGGACCGCCGGAGTTATGGCCGCCGCCTTTGCCGCCCGGAGCTAAGATCTAAACCGGAGGCCTGCAGCCGGAACGTTAGGTGCAATACTTGAGCGAATTTGCCGGTTGTCCAAAATAAAAAAATAACATAAAATATTCCAAAATCTAATATATTAGGAGATATTTTATGAATGAACTGGAAGAAATAAATGAAAGGATGAAAGTTATTAATGAAATCAGGCCGTTTGAAGGCATTTATTTACAGCAAATCAATCAATTTTTTAAAATAGAAACAACGTATTCCTCTAATGCTATTGAGGGTAATACCTATACATTGGAAGAAACAAAGGTTGTTCTTGAAGACGGTATAACCGTTGGCGGACATCCGTTGCGGGAATTTTATGAAGTTGAAGGCCATGGCAAAGCTTATGATTATATGTTTTCATTAATAAAAAAAAGAGACATAACGGGGAATGATATATTATTTTGTCATAATTTATTTAGCAGGAATATACCTGATTTTATTGATTCCGGTAAATATAGGAATATTGAAGTAATAATAAGCGGAAGCGGCAAAATACTGCCAAAAGCAAAAGACGTTCCTGCTAAAATGGGAAAATACACAGAATGGCTTAATGCAAATAGAAATACACTTCATCCTGTTATGTTTGCCGCCGAAGCGCATAGACAGTTAGTTAATATTCACCCCTTCACGGATGGTAATGGCAGAATATCAAGGCTGGTAATGAATACGTTTTTATATCAAGATAAATTATTTCCTGTTTCTATTCCAATATTAAGAAGAACAGATTATTATAATTTTCTGGAAAAAAATAATAGCGCAGATTTTGGAAATTTTATTGCGGGACTTGAGCTGCAAACAATAAAAGATATAATGCGTTTTTTGCATTTAGAATTTGGAACAAAATAACTGTTTGGCCGGGTTCTCCGGCAAGCCCGGTCCTTAGCTTAAGGATTGGGGATTCTTCCTCTTTTCGTAGTCCCTCTTCTTCTTTCCGCCGCCCGGTCCGTGAGGTCTGTGTGGTCGACTTTTCCACTCTTTGGGTGGAAAAGTGGTCCTGTCCGCGGTTAATCCTAACTTGAGTATAGCCACGGCGGGATTTTTCATTTGTCCCTTGACAGCTTTCCCCAAAAGATATACTATAAAACCGCTTGGTATACTATCTTTTAAGGACCGGATTCATGGCCGAAACTTACGAAACCAGGGGAATCCGCCGGGTTTTCCTGGAATTGGGGGGCTTTTTTAAAAACTCCCTGGGGAATTTTTTCTCCCTGGAATTCCTCACCCTCTTTGTGCCTCTGATGCTCCTTTGGGAATTCCTTCCCCGGTGGGGGATTCTTCCCAAGAGCCTGATCCCCAGCTTGAGTACCGTGGCGGCCAAGTTTTGGGATATGCTTCTCCACCGGCGGCTTATTTTCCACATCGCCTACAGTATGGGCCGCTTCTTTGCGGCCTTTGGCATTGCCGTGGCGCTGGCGGTTCCCATCGGCCTTTTCATGGGCTGGAACCTCAAGATTCGGGCCTACCTCCTTCCCCTGTGGCAGCTCCTTTCCCCGATTCCCCCCCCGGCCTGGGTGCCCATGACCATCATCTTCTTCGGGATCGGTTCCAAAATGCACATCTTCCTCATGTTCATAGGCATCTTTTATCCCGTTCTCTTTAACACCTACCAGGGGATCAAAGACACGGACCCCCGCTACCTGGCCTCGGCCCGGGTCTTTGGGGCCAGCGAATTCACCCTCCTCCGGAAGGTTTACTTTTGGCATGCCTTCGGCTCCATCATTATGAGCCTGAAAACCGGGGTGGCCATGGGGCTGGTTATGCTTCTCATCGGCGAATCCTATGGGGGGCGGATGGGCATCGGTTATCTCCTGGGGCAGGCCAAGGACTACTTTGTGATTCCCGAAATGATGGTCTGCATGGCCATCCTCGGCTTGATCGGCTGGTTCCTCATCGAGATATTAAAATACGTGGAAATAAAACTCGCTGTGTGGAAGGTGGGGAGATGATCGAAGCCCGGAGCATTACCAAATTTTTTTCCGTGGTCAACGAGAAGGGCCTGGCGGAGGGGCTAACGGCGGTGCTGAATGTCAGCCTCACCATTCCCGACGGAAAAATCGTAACCCTGCTGGGTCCTTCGGGCTGCGGGAAGTCCACCTTTCTGGAAATCCTGGCGGGCCTTCAGGCCCCCACCGATGGGGAAATCCGCATCGACGGCCGCCGGGTTCTGGAACCCCTTCCTTCCACCCGCAAAGAAACCGAAGCCTACAAGCGGCGCTACCGTTTTATTTCCCCCCTGGCCAACGGGGTTTTTCGGGACCATCCCAAACACGATATTGCCATGATCTTTCAGGACTACGCGGTTTTTCCCTGGATGACGGCCATTCAAAACGTCAACTTTGCCCTAAAGCTGCGGAACGCCGGCCGCCGAGGTTTAAGCCGGGCGGAACGGAACGAGCGGGCCCGCTTCTGCCTGGCCCAGGTGGGCCTGGGGGAGGTGGAGAATAAGTATCCCTCCCAGTTGTCCGGGGGAATGAGGCAGCGCCTGGCCTTGGCCCGGGCCCTTTCGGTGGAGCCCCGGATCATCCTCATGGACGAACCCTTTGCGGCGGTGGACGCCCTCACCAGGGAGAAACTTCAGGATGATCTTTTAAAGATCTGGGCGGAAAAGCAGCAGGAGGCGGTTCCCCTGATCATCGTCATGGTAACCCACGATGTCGCCGAGGCGGTGTACCTCTCCGATGAGGTGGTGGTCTTTTCCCCCGGCCCCGGCTCCATCCGCAACCGGATTCCCGTTCCCCTAAAACGGCCCCGGCCCCGGACCGATCCGGCGCTCATGGAAATTCAGGACCGGATCTTTTCCCTGTTTCAATACGATCTTAATCAGGAAAGCGAGTATTCTATATGAGGAGGCGGAATGAAGAGCCAAGATAAGGGCGCCCCGGAGCCGGAGCCGGACTTCCGGGGGAAGGTGTATGAGGACATTACCGCCGCCCGGGGAAACACCCCCCTGGTGCGGCTGGGCAAGATGGGCCGGGACCTGCCGGGAATCATCCTGGCCAAGGTGGAGTCCTTTAACCCCATGAACAGCGTCAAATGCCGGATTGGCGCGGCCATGCTGGACGGGGCGATTCGGGAGGGAAAGCTCAAGCCCGGAGGAACGGTGATCGAGCCCACCTCCGGGAACACCGGCATCGGCCTGGCCTTTGCCTGCGCCGCCCGGGGCTACAAGCTGATCCTCACCATGCCCGAAACCATGTCTATTGAACGCCGGAAACTGGCCCGGATGCTGGGGGCCGATGTGGTTCTCACCTCCGCCAAGGACGGGATGAACGGGGCGGTGCGGAAGGCCCGGGAACTGGTTGCCCAGATTCCCGGAAGTTTTATGCCCCTGCAGTTTGAAAACCCCGCCAATCCCGAAGCCCACCGCCGGACCACCGCCGAGGAGATCTGGGGGGACACCGGGGGCGGGGTGGATATTTTCGTGGCGGGGGTGGGTACCGGGGGAACCATCACCGGGGTGGGGGAGGTCCTTAAAGCCCGGAAGCCCGGGGTGCGGATTGTGGCGGTGGAACCCGACGCCTCGCCGGTCCTTTCCGGGGGGCTGCCCGGTCCCCACCGGATTCAGGGCATCGGCGCCGGCTTTATTCCCAAGGTTCTCAACCGGAGCATCCTGGATGAAATCATCCGGGTTACCAACGAGGACGCCATCCTCACCGCCCGGCAGATTGCCCTTAGGGAGGGGATTTTAGGGGGAATCTCCGCGGGGGCGGCGGTCTGGGCGGCCCTCAAGATAGCCGCCCGGCCGGAGAGCGCCGGCAAAACCATCGTGGTGATCCTTCCGGACTCCGGGGAACGCTACCTTTCTACCCAGCTTTCGGATTTTGAATCATGAAAAAAACGTCCTCGCACAAGCCCGGCCCCAGGCTGGCTCCGGCGGCCCTGTTGTTTGCGGCCCTCCTTTTTTCCTGGGGATTTTCCGGCTGCGGAACCCGGTCCCCCCGGGCCCTGGATGAACCTCCCATCATCACCTCCGCCACCTATCAGCATACCTTGTACAACGGGCAGCCCCAGCCTATCAGCGCCGAAACCGCCCGGCCCGGTCCGCCCCCCGTGGAGCTCACCTACTTTCCCAGCGAGGAAGCCCTTTTCAACGATCAGGGCGGAACCTCCCAAGCCCCCGTCGAGCCGGGCCGCTACTACGTTAGGATCAGGCGCCCCGAAGGTAACGGCTACGCCGCCGGCCGGGACATTTCGGTGGAGTACACCATTCAAAAGGCCCTCCTGCACATTGTGGCGGAGGAAAGCCAGAGCTTTCCCTACGACGGCAGCCCCAAGCCGGTGAGGGC
>JAISRN010000063.1 GCA_031273605.1 Spirochaetales bacterium
CGTAATGTTTCACGTGAAACATTTTTTTACAGGAAATCTTTGAGTTGTTCCAGGGAATGTATTTCGTAGGTGGGCCTGAGGGTTGTGGGGTTTTCGGCGCGCCGGGGGTTAAACCAGCAAGTGTCTATGCCGTAATTAAAGCCCCCCTGAATATCGGAAGTTAAGGAATCGCCGATAATGAGAATCGAGTTTTTGTCGGTCCGCCCGGTCTGCCTCTCCCCATAGGCGAAGATGCCCGGATTGGGTTTGTTGTCCCCGGCCTCCTCGGAAATAATAACGTAGGGAAACGTATCTTTCAGGGGGGAAAGGCGAATCCGGGATCTTTGAATTTCCGAAAGGCCATTGGTGATCAGCGCCAGGGTATAACGGGCCCCCAGGTAGCGGCAGATCTCCTGGGCGCCAGGAATAAGGAAGGCCGCCTGGGCAAGGTACTTTAGGTAGGTGCGGCTAAAAACTTCGGGGTTAGGAGAATTTTTCAAGCCGATAGATTCAAAGAGAAGCCGGAAACGCTTAATCCGCAGCTCCGGCTGGGTAAGACGGCCCTCTTCATATTCCAGCCAAACCGCCCGGTTGATCCGCTGATACTCCTCCAGGTAGGCCGGGGGGGAATCAATCCCTGTTTCCCCAAGGGCCCGGGAAAGGGAAAATTGCTCGGCCTTGTGATAATCAAAGAGGGTGTCGTCCGCATCAAGGTAGAGAAGCCGGTATTTACCTTCGGCCATTTTTGTCCTAATCCTTTTCGTTGATAATCCGGGCGGCTCCTACGAGAAAGTCCGGCTTTTCAATATTCACGATTCTAACCCCCTGGGCAGTCTTTCCCAACTGGGGAATGTCCGCCAGTTTCAGTTTCAGGGTGTTGCCCTGGGAGGTTATGCATACCACATCATCTTGAATATTGGCCGAAAGAGCCGCGGTTAACTCCCCGGTTTTTTCGGTAATCCGGTAGATAATTTGTCCCTGGGTTCCCCGGCCGTGGCAGGTAAAATGCTCAAAGCGGATCCGCTTGCCGTGGCCACATTCGGTTACCAGTACCATTTCTTCATTTTCATGCACCGCCATAACCCCGGAAATTTCATCCCTTTCCTGTAGTTTCATTCCCGAAACGCCCCGGGTAGCCCGGCCCATGGTCCGGATGGTCTCTTCGCTCATCCGAAGGGCATAACCGAATTTGGAAACCAAAACCACCTCATCCCGGCCGGAAGTAATTAAGGCGCTTACCAGGTGATCCCCGTTGTCCAGCCGCAGGGCAATGATTCCCCTGGTCTTGGCGTTGGCAAATTCTTCGGTGGAGACTTTTTTGATCACCCCCTTCCGGGTAATCATAAGGAGAGTTCGGTCTCCGCTAAAGTTGGACAACGAGACGGTGGCGGTAATCTCCTCGTTGGCGGAGATGCTCAGGAGGGTTTTGACCTGAACCCCCCGGCTGGTCCTGGACCCTTCGGGAATCTCGTGCACCTTAACCCAGTAAGCCTTGCCCTCGCTGGTGATAAAGAGAAGGTAGTCATGGGTGGAGGCGATAAAGAGATGCTCTAAAAAGTCCTCATTCACCAGGTTGGTGGAAGAAGACCCCTTGCCCCCCCGGCCCTGATTCTTGTACGCGTTGGCCGGAACCCGTTTGATAAAGCCCTTGTGGGAGACCAGTACCACCATGTCCTCCCGGGTAATCATGTCCTCCACATCGATCTTTTCTACTTCGCTGGCGATGATTTCCGTCCGTCTGGGATCGCCGTATTTCTCGCCAATTTCGGTAATTTCGGCTTTAATAACCCCCATGAGTTTTGTTTCATCCGCCAGGAGGGATTCGAGATACTCTATCAGGGCCAGGATTTCCTTTAGCTCGTCCAGGATTTTTTGGGTCTCCATGCTGGTAAGCCTTTGGAGACGCATATCCAGAATGGCCTGGGCCTGTTTTTCGGAAAAGCTGAACCGCTCTATCAGCCGGATTCGGGCGGCCTCAACGGTTTTTGCCGCCTTAATGATGGCGATAACTTCGTCAATGTTTTCCAGGGCAATTTTAAGGCCCTCTAAAATATGGGCCCGTTCCCTGGCCTTTTCCAGATCGAACCGGGTGCGCCGGGTAACCACTTCCTTTCGGTGAAGGATAAAGCAGGAGAGCATGTCCTTGAGGGAAACGATCTTGGGCGCTCCCTGGACCAGAGCCAGGGCATTGACATTAAAATTTTGCTGCAACAGGGTGTGGGCAAAAAGCTGATTCAGCACTACCTTGGCCACTGCCCCCCGTTTAAGAAAAATAACCACCCTCATCCCCTGGCGGTCCGATTCGTCCCTAACCAGGCTGATTCCCTCAATTTTTTTGGTTTCCGCTAGCTCGTTAATCTTGATCACCAGGGCGGCCTTGTTGACCCCAAAGGGAATTTCGGTAACCACGATAACGTCCCGGCCGGATTTGCTGGTTTCCAGACTTACCTTGGCCCTCACCAGAATTTTTCCCCGGCCGGTTTGGTAGGCGCTTTTGATTCCCGCCCGGCCAAAAATGAGGCCCCCGGTGGGAAAGTCCGGGCCGCTGATGTACTTTAAGAGGCCTTCCAGTTCCAGGCCGGGATCGTCAATTAAGGCGGCGGCGGCGGCGCAGACTTCGGCTAGGTTGTGGGGGGGGATGTTGGTTGCCATGCCCACGGCAATACCGGTGGCGCCGTTTACCAGGAGGGAGGGAATGGCCGCCGGCATCACCGCCGGTTCGGTGGTAGAATCATCGTAGTTAGGAATAAAATCAACGGTGTTTTTATTGATGTCCCTAACCATCTCTTCGGAGATTCGTTCCAGCCGGGCTTCGGTGTACCGCATGGCGGCGGGGGGGTCTCCATCCACGGAGCCAAAGTTGCCCTGGCCGTAAACCAGGGGATAGCGCAGGGAGAAATTCTGGGCCATCCGGACCAGGGCATCGTAAACCGAGGCGTCTCCGTGGGGGTGGTACTTTCCCAGTACATCCCCCACGATCCGGGCGCATTTTTTGTTAGGTTTATCGTGGCGCAGGCCCATTTCACTCATGCTGTAGAGAATTCTGCGGTGAACCGGCTTTAGGCCGTCCCGAATATCGGGAAGCGCCCGGCTCACAATAACCGACATGGCGTAATTGAGGTAGGAGCCTTTGATTTCCTCTTCAATGGCAATGGGCAGTATCTTACCTTCGGATTCCACTATCTAGTCCTCTTTGATTTGCAGTAGGGTCTGATACCCCTTTCAGGGCGGGGTAGTTCATTACACATCCAGATTGGAAACATAAATGGCGTTTTCTTCAATAAAGCGGCGGCGGGGCTCCACCTGTTCCCCCATGAGGGTGGTAAACATTTCGTCTGCATCCACGGCGTCTTCCAGTTTTATCTGCATCATTATCCGGGTTTCCGGGTTCATGGTGGTTTCCCAGAGCTGATCCGGGTTCATCTCTCCCAAACCTTTGTAGCGCTGGATTTCCACCTTGTCCTCGTTTCCCTTCCATTCGGTTAAAATTTTATCCCGCTCGGCGTCATCGTAGGCGTACCGGCTGGTTTTTTTCCCCAGGGAGAGTTTATACAGGGGGGGCATGGCAATGTAAATAAAACCCGATTTAACCAGATCCGGCATATAACGAAAAAAGAATGTAAGGAGGAGGGTTCGGATGTGGGAGCCGTCCACATCGGCATCCGCCATGATGATGATCTTGTGATACCGCAGCCTCTCGATGTTAAAGGTGCTTCCCATGCCGGTACCCAGGGCGGCAATGATGGGTTGGAGTTTGTCATTGGTGATAACCTTGTCTATCCGGGTTTTTTCGACATTCATCATTTTGCCCCACAGGGGAAGGATGGCCTGAAACGCCCGGTCCCGGCCCTGCTTGGCGCTGCCCCCGGCGGAGTCTCCCTCCACAATGTAAACCTCGCACTTAGCGGGATCCCTTTCGCTGCAGTCCGCCAGCTTTCCCGGAAGGCTGGCGTTTTCCAGTTGGCTTCGCTTGCGGGTTAGGTCCCGGGCCTTCCGGGCCGCCTCCCGGGCCTTGGCGGCTATCAGGGTTTTGTCTAAAATTTTGTCGCAAACCAGGGGGTTAAGGTCAAAGTACTCGGTAAGCCTTTCCACGATCAGCCCTTCAACCAGGGCCTTGACCTCCGTATTACCCAGCTTGGATTTGGTTTGGCCTTCAAACTGGGGGTTGGGAATTTTGATGGAGACCACCGCGGTAAGGCCCTCCCGGACATCCTCTCCGGAAAAACCCTCTTCCAGTTTTTTGCCCTGCTTAGACCGTTTTAAAAATTCATTAAAAACCCTGGTTAGGCCGGCTTTAAAACCCGCCAGATGGGTTCCCCCTTCCCGGGTGTTAATGTTATTAACAAAGGTGAAAATATTTTCCACATAGCCTTCGTTATATTCCAGGGCAATCTCCGCTTCCAGATCGTCTTTAACCACCTCGATATAAATAGGCTTATCCTGGATGGGATCTTTGTTTTTGTTAAGGTAAGAAACAAAGGAGAGAACCCCCCCCTCAAAAAGAAACTCCCTGGTTTTGGGCTGGGGAAGCCGGTCGTCGGTAAGGCAGATCTTTACGCCCTTGTTGAGAAAGGCCAGTTCCCGAAGTCGGCCGGCAAGAACATCAAAGCTAAAGTTGACGGTCTCAAAAATAGTTTCGTCGGGGTGAAACCGGGTGATGGTTCCGTTAATGCCGGAGGGCCCCACAACTTTAACCGGTTCTTCGGGGATTCCCGTCCGGTAACGTTGAAAGTATTCTAAATGGTCCCGGTGCACATGAACTTCGCACCAGTCGGAAAGGGCGTTAACCACCGAAACCCCCACTCCATGGAGGCCGCCGGAAACCTTATAGCTTTTTTTGTCGAATTTGCCTCCGGCGTGGAGCTTGGTTAGGACAATTTCCAGGGCGGAAATTTTTTCCGTGGGGTGAAGGTCCACGGGAATTCCCCGTCCGTTGTCCCGGACTTCGATAACGTTGCCCTTGCCGATAACAACAAAGATCTCGCTGCAGTAGCCCGCCAGGGCTTCATCTATGCTGTTGTCCAGCACTTCATAAACAAGATGATGGAGGCCGTCAATTCCCGTGGAACCGATATACATGCCCGGCCTTGTCCGGACAGCTTCTAATCCCTTTAATACCTGAATGTCCTGGGCTGAGTAATTGTCTTGCATGAACCTACCTATGTTAAAAGGGGATAGCTGCGCCAGTTTCAAAATCGGCTATTTTGAAACTGGCTCTGGTATTTCTCAGGCTAAAGCCTTGCGAAACGTGCCAGTTTTAGGGGTTGCCGTTCCAAAATTTGACATTGTGGAACTGCCTCAACTATTATAAGTATAGCCTTTTTTGCCGGCAGGGTAAAGGGGGGAGCCTTGAAGGTCATGGGGAAAACTCCTAAACGCCCTCACCAGGGGCAGGGAGCCGGCGCCCCTTATGGTTATGGGGCCGCGCGGCAGGAGGCAGGTGGAATTTTTGCAAAAAATGTGTAAACTATGCTTATTATAGAAAAATATTCTATAAACAATTATACAAAATTGGATGGCATGTTAAAAAAGGAGAATTTTGGATGAATAAAAAATGGGTGTTTATCGCAACTATTGGCGTGAGCAATATTATAATAATTATTGTGAATTTACTTGTGTTATGTATTTTTCAAGCTAACCCCGTTCCTCTGGGCGCGATGCTCCTCCGGGTTCTGCTGCCCGGCCTGGGATATGTTATCGTTGTTACCCTGATCCTGGGGGCCAACGGGTCCTTTTTTGATTCAAAAAACTTACAGGTTTCCGGGGAGGAGTATACTAAAATCTTAAAAAAACTGGGATCCGTCCCGGTTAAATTGATTGCCCTTATTGTGGTGTTCCAGGCTGTTTTTGCGTCCCTTGTTTTTCTTCAGGGGGAGAGGATCGGCATACAAGGGGATAACAAGGCCGCCCTCTTTATGGCAGTTCTTGCCGCCGGGATGCTGCTGGGAACCTTTGCGTATGTCCTGGTGGATCGCTTGGTTTCTGACACCCTTATTGCCAACAGCCTGGCCGAATATCCCCGGGACCTGCGGGAAAAGCGGCAGGCGCTTAAAATGTTTATTATTCCCGTGGCGGTGGCTATTGTAGCTGTTCTCTATGTCTATTCCATCACCTATCTGACCATCTTTAAGGCGGGGGGTTCCCTGGCGGACATGACCGGATCATCCTGGATTCCCGCCCTTGTGTTTATCGGTTCCTTTTTTGTCAGTGTCTTCCTCCTGGCCTACACCCTTAAGCAAAACACCTGCAGGCTTTTTGATTCCGTGGTAGCCCAGCTTGAAAACCTCTCTTCCGCCAAAAAGGACCTTACCCGGCGTATCTCCATCTGTTCCATTGACGAATTAGGAACCATCGCCGGGATGGTGAATAGTTTTTGCGTACACATGGCTGATGGAATGAAGGCGATAAAGTCCGGCGAATATGACCTTGCCGATTCGGGGCGTAAACTGGAAGAAAATATAGCCGATATGGCTTCGTCCCTTTCCCTGATCTCCGGCAGCATTGAACAGGTCCGGGAAAAAACCCAATCCCAGATGCAGAGCGTGTCGGAATCCTCCGCGGCGGTGCATGAGATTGCTAAAAACATCGAATCCCTGGATGGCGCTATCGTTTCTCAGGTGTCCAGCATGAGCCAGGCGTCTTCGGCGGTGGAAGAAATGCTGGGGAATATTTCCTCCATCGGAGGGGTGGTGGAAAAAATGGCGGATCAGTTCAAAACCGTGGACACCGCCGCCGCCGAGGGCGGGGCGATTCAGCAGGAAAATGGGGCGAAGATCCGGGAAATTGTAACCCAATCCCAGACCCTGATGGAGGCTAACCGGATCATCGCCACCATCGCCGCCCAGACCAATTTGTTAGCCATGAACGCTGCTATTGAGGCCGCCCACGCCGGCGATGCCGGGAGGGGCTTTTCCGTGGTTTCCGATGAAATCCGAAAGCTGGCGGAAAATTCCTCCGGGGAATCCAAAAAAATCAGCGCTGAATTAAAACAGATTGCAGAGACCATTAATAAGATCGTTAAGAACGCCGATGCCCTGGAACGGGCTTTTTCCCTGGTTTCCGAACGGGTCAGGGATACTGAAAAGCTGGTGCTGGAAGTAAGAAACGCGATCCGGGAGCAGAGCGAAGGGGCCGCCCAGGTTATGACCGCCCTAAAAACGATGAATGATATCAGCGTTCAGGTCCGGACCGGTTCAACGGAAATGAACGAGGGCAACGTTTCCATGCTCCGGGAGATCAGCTCCCTTCAAAGCCAGGCCAAGGAAATTTCCGACAACATGGACGAGATGGTCCAGGGGATTACCCGGATAAATACCGGCGCCCAGGAAGTTTCGGAACTTGCGGAAGTTAACCGGTCTTCCATAAAAAGCATAGCCGCTATTGTGGACGAGTTTGCGGTTTAAGTTCGGCATCTCCTTATAGGGTCCGGTTTCCGCCTGCTTCTCTTAGGCAGCTTATTCGCCATTTTTGCCCCAGGCTTATTAGGACATTTCTATTGAACGCCGACAAACGGCGGCGCCACCGTTGACATAAAAATAATAATATGCTTATGTCAATTTATGTAAAATTCTATCTTGAAAAAAATATTTAGGAGGGTGGTTATGAAAGCTGCACAAAATGGGAGCAGGGTGGTTTGGATGGGAATGATTGGCCTGGCGTTGATATTCGGGTTGTTGTTAGGCGGATGTGTATCCAGCAAAGAAGTTACCCCGGCTAACTGGCAAATGGAAGTGGTTGAATCCGGCCCGCCTTTGAATTCGCTGAGATCGATAAATGCCGGTAGCCAAGATGCCCTTTCAATGGCTCCGCTTCTTGAAGAAGCAGAGGGAGAAGTGGGAACCTGGTATAAATTTACCGCTGAAGAAAGACCCGGCCAGGTTTTCTATTACAGCACATTTAGTACAAGCGGTATTGTTGTTGGCAGATTTTTTAAAGCCAAGTAATCTTAGCAAAAACAAAAAAACAGGAGCGGAGAGACGGCTGCGCCCCCCGCCCCTGCCATTTGACTTTATGGCGCAGTTCTTCCGGTGCTCGATGCAGAATCAGCCCCTTCGGTACCGCCGCTATCAACTTCCTTATAGGCTAATAGGCAAAGTGAATGAAAAATCTCCGTGAAATTTTGGCTTTTAATTTGAAGGAAAACCGCCGCAGAAAGGGCTTTTCGCAGGATCGACTGGCAGAAATGGCCGGCATTTCTACCCAATATCTCGCCACGGTTGAGACCTGCCGTAAATTCCCTACACCGGAAGTGCTGGAACGCCTCGCCAAAGCTTTCGGTATTGAGACTCACCAGCTTTTTGAAGTGTCAACCACCCCCGAAGAAGCCCTTGAACGTTTGCACCGGTCAATTGTTACCGACATACGGCAGGTTGTGAGGGAAACCATACAGGAGACCCTTTCCGGGGAGTGCAAAGGCAAGGATAAGGCTTAAGCGGCTTTGCCGCCGGAGAATAACGCCGCCCTAAGTTTTCGCTCCCCGTAATGTTGGTTCGGAATTTCGTCTTGCCGATGCTTTTGGAGTTAAAAATATATTTAATTGGTTTTATGCAATAATGGCATATTTAGTCCAGTTGATTGACAATAGTTCAAAAACACTATAAATTGATTCTCAGCGGGGTTGTTTATTATTATCGGGGTGGCAATTTGAAAAATTGGTACAAACTTGACAATGCAGCCAAATTATTTTCCAATGTGGCAAGCAGAAAAAACTCCTCTGTATTTAGAATAGCCGTTGTTATGCAAGAGGAAGTAGACGGAAGCATTTTGCAAAAAGCGGTTGACCATATTTACGCCAGATTTCCGATGTTTTTTACCCGCATGCGAAGCGGTGTGTTTTGGAACTACATGGACGAGCTTGGACACAGCTTTAAGGTAGTAGAAGAAAGCGGGTATCCCTGCGGGATGATAGATGCAAAAAACAATAACGGTTACATGCTTAAAATCCTCTATTATTATAAAAGAATATCCTTTGAAGCCTTTCATTCGCTGACCGATGGCAGCGGGGCAGTAGAATTTGTTAAAACCCTTGTTTACTACTATCTTTGTTTTATGGGGAAGGCGATTTCGCCGGAAAATAAGATTTTGCTTGCAGAGGACGGCGTCAGCCTTGATGAATCCGAGGACAGTTATTCAAAGTATTGCGAAGGATTGCCGGGTAAAACTGAAAAAAATAAAAACTCCTATAAAATTACCGGGACATCCTTTAGCTTGCACGGAAACAATATAACAACAGGCATTATGAGCGCCCAGGCTCTAAATGGGCTCGCCAAGGCGCACGGTACAACCATCACCCCATATCTGGCAGCGGTGCTTGTACAGTCCATTTATCAATCCCGGATAAAGCCCGGCAATAATAAATCAATTGTTGTGGCGATACCGGTTAACCTGAGAAATCTTTTCCCTTCAAAAACGATGCGTAATTTTTCATGCGTGGTAAATCTTGACTACAACCCCGCGAAAGGAATGGATTTGGCGGATATCATCGGCGATCTTACCGCCCGGTTGAAAGAAAAAACCAAAAAGCAATGCCTGCAAAGGAACATATCGAACAATGTCAGGTATGAACAAAATATTGCCGTGAAATTTGTTCCTCTTTTTGTTAAGCGGGTATTCATAAGATTTTGCTTTGATATGCTCGGTGAAAATAAAAAAACGATTACCCTTTCAAATGTTGGCAATATTACAACCCCGGCCGATATGTCCCCCCATATCAAATATTTTGAAGCCACCCTTTATCCAACCCAAAAGCGTCCGCTAAGCTGCGCGGTCTGCTCGGTCGATGACAAGCTGTCAATCAACTTTTCCAGAACGATTGTTGAGCCTGATATTATAAGACGTTTTTTCTCTTTTTTCGCAAACGAGGCCGGATTAGATGTTGTTTTATATTCAAATGACTGGGGAATAAAAAATGAGTAAATGCCGGAAATGTGAGGCAAAAACAGAAAAGGGGCAAAAAATTTGTCCGTTGTGCTTTGCCCGTATTGAAAGTAACGATAAAAGCGATACGGAGTATCCCGGC
Source organism: Spirochaetales bacterium (assembly GCA_031273605.1). Lineage (GTDB taxonomy): Bacteria > Spirochaetota > Spirochaetia > UBA9216 > UBA9216 > JAISRN01. The sequence goes on from JAISRN010000063.1 coordinate 9,998, forward strand.
TACGCCGGCATGTATAAAGCAATTAAATACTTCACTGTTAAAAAGCTGTTTGCCTTTTTAAGCATCGCCGCAGGGTTGATTTTTTTGTTTTTGAATTTTTATTTGATGAAATATGCCCACAATTTATGGTCGCTTGTTTTTATCGCCGCTATTTTATTCTGTTGGGGTCTTTATAAAAGCATAAAATCAAAAAAATTGATTTTAGCGGGCAGGGTGCTGGCCTGTTACTTTCTTATTTCCGCTTTTTTGTTTGTGATTGATTTATATTTGGTGTTTCATAAGTGGTCTGTTGTTTATGTTATTCCGTTTTTAACTATTGCGCTGATAGTGTTTATAACAATCATTACAATTGTGCAAAAAAGAAGTTATAAAGATTATTTGGGATATTTACTGGCCACGCTGTTTATAAGCATATATCCCCTCTTTTTATGCTTCCTCTCGCTGTCAAAGGTGGTTTGGCCAAGTATTGCAACATTGGGATACGGATTGCTTACCGGCATAGCCTTTTATATTTTTATGGATAAAGATTTTAAAGTGGAAATGAAGAAGATCTTTCATTATTAATTAAAAATCACCGATTTGACAAACAATTAGCTTGACAAACCTAGGGGGAACCCCTATTATTCTTAATTAAAGGAGTCAGATTCGGCGATGGTGATCTTTGCCGATAACCGCAATTTTAGCCCTTCTCCGATAAATTTACTAGGAATTAATCTTTCCCCTATCAGTCATATCTATTCTCCCCGTGGTCACGCCGTCTGTCATGGGCCGCCGGGGAAATTGTTGTTTCAGGAGAGGGCTTAAGGACAAGTATTAAATTAGCAAAATTATCAGAAGGACTGACAGGGGAAGGCTTGGGGATCGTCATTTTGGCGATCGTAAAATGAAGTTTTTTGGAGGTTATTATGCGTAAAGCATTGTTTTTTCTTATTTTTTCTGCTGCGATCGGCCTTTGCATGCTGCCGGCGCAAAATTTAACTATTGATTATCAGTATAATGTTTCAGGCAGAGATACGGCAAACTACCTTAGTTTTTCCGGCCCGCACCGCCTTGTAACGGCCAATAGGGACACCTTTGACGCCGTTACCGGCGCCTCAAAGCAGAAATCCACCGCTCTCTTTACCGCCTACCAAACAGACATATCCGGCAAGGCCGCTTTTCCCGGGGGCGTGCGGGGCTTGTTCCTGTACCCGGTTGCCCCTGACGATCTCCGGACCTCCGACAGCCTTAACGTAACCAAGGCGGCCAATGGGGTAATCACCATTCAGTATGCCCACCGGGGAATTGCCTACCGGATTGTTACCGACAGCCAGGGCAGGCTTACCTTTCCCAGGGGAAGCTATTCGGTGCGTACCATTGGGTATATACAGGGCGCAGGACCCCAGGTTATTTCCCGGGATTTTTCTTCCGACGGAACCGCGGCAGGGATAAATTGGAATGCCGTGTGGGATACCAGGATTGCATCGGGACAAGCCATACCCGGCAATGCAAGCGCAAGAACCGGAGCGGTAACCAACGACTGGGAAGACTCAACCATTTTTTTCTGGACCGGAACTTTGCAGTTTACCTTTGAAAGTAACATCTTAAAAATCTCAGGAAGCCTCAGGGCAACCAGAGGTTAGTCCGGTTTCGCTTTTGCCAAGCCCCGGAAACGGGGCTTTTTTATGCCCGGTCAACCTTTTCCTCTCCGTGGTTATGCAAAAAGCAGGCCCGCCGAAATTAAAGTTACCACATAAACGGCAATGCGATACTGTTTGTTGCTCACCTTTTTTACAAAGAGGATCCCCAGCCCAATTCCCAGGAGAATAAAGGGGATCATCATAAGATCAAAGGCCAGGCTTTGCCGGGAGATATTATGCCATACCAGGGTTTGCAGGGGAATTTTAAGATAATTGACAATAAGAAAAAACCACCCGGCGGTGCCCACGAAACTTTCCTTGGGAAGCCGGACTGCCAGAAGGAAGACCGAAAGGATGGGCCCCGCAGCATTGCCGATCATGGTCGAAAAGCCCCCCAGAACTCCGAAAAGGGCAAAAAACCATAACCCGGAGGGAAGCTCCGCTCCCCGCCTTTCGTTCCAGATCATCACCCCAAGACCGGCGGCAACGCAGAGGCCGATAAGGATTTTAAACCCCCTATCCGTGCTGATGAAATGATCCATTCCCAGAGCCAGGGCAAAACCCGCCAGGGCCCAGGGAATAAGGGGCCATATATACTTCCATTCCGCATGGCGGCGGTAATAGATCACCGCAAAGAGATCGGCAAAACAAATGAGGGGAAGCACCACCCCGGTAGATTCCCTGGCGCCGAAGACCAGGGCAAAGAGGGGAACCGCCAAAATTGAAATGCCGTTAAGCCCCGTTTTTGAAATGCCAAAGCAGATGCAGCCAAAGATCACCCCGGCCCATTGCCAAAATTCCAACTGATAAGAGGCCAGGTTGAACCAATTCATAAAAAGAGTTTATTCACCGCCCGTTAAAAAGTATTAAGAATCAAAATCTTGCTGCCGCGGCAAAAAACATTTTAAATGGTTTCATCTATTTTTTACCTCCGAAAATCCTGCCGGAAATGGCCTTAACTAAAGAAATTTTAAAATTATCATACCATACCAAGTATGGCTTGTCCAACATTTTTTATTATACGGATTAATTCGCCCCAAGGGGCAGGCAGGCTCGGAAAACCGGGGTTTCCGCTTAAATTTTAGCTTTTGCCCGTTCAGACGGCCTCTTTTGAGGCCGAATTAGGCTGTTTTCCCAAAATTTAAGTTTTTCAGAGGTCCTGCGGGCTGAATTTAAAAATGGCCGGAGAGGAAATTACGCGTTGACAAGGGCCGTTCTCTTGTATAAAATTTGAGTCCGTGCCAATAATTAAAACAAAAATTACGGCATTCAGGAGAATTATGACCAAATTACTAACAGGAGCTATTTCCGGACGTAATGTGGCGGTGCTTATCACGGGCCTCTTTATTGGCTTTTTCTTCGGGCTTATCCTGCCCAGGGTAGTGGCGGCCAGGACCGAAAGAGTAGCCGCCTACGAGGAGGTGGCCGCCCAGTCCGCCGTTCGGGAGGCCGCCGAAATTGCCTTCCGGCTGGGAGTGGACAGCGCCGAATACGGCCTGGCCTATGAAACCCTTCCGGGGATGGAAAAATACGATGGTCCTGGCTTTGCCCAGTCCATGCCCATTGATACCAAGGATGCGTGGCTGTCCTGGATGCGGACCAACCGCAGCGATTCCCCGATTTTTTTGGAGCAGCGGTGGAAATTAGCCCAGGATTTTGTCGGCAGCAGCGAGCTTAAACGGCCGGAGGACGTACGGGCCTTCCTTTTGGCGCCCCGGGAGCACTTTGTCCGGGAGCGCAATGCGGGGCTTGAATACGCCGATTCCTGGCTGCCCATCGGACACGGCGCCACGATTACGGACCCCGATGTGGTAGCCATGATGACCACCACCCTGGATATAAAACCAGGGGAAAGGGTCCTGGAAATAGGCACCGGGTCCGGTTATCAGTCCGCTATTCTTTCTTACCTGTCCAACGAAGTCTATACTATTGAAATAATTAAGCCCCTCTTTGTGGAAACCGACCAGCTTTACCGGGATTGGGAAAAAACCTACCCAAGTTACGGCGCCATTAACCGGAAGCTCGGGGATGGTTACTATGGCTGGGAAAAATACGCTCCCTTTGAAAAGATCATCGTTACCTGCGCTATTGACCACATTCCTCCTCCGCTGCTCCAGCAGTTGGCGATTAACGGCATCATGGTTCTGCCCCTGGGCCCTCCGGGACGCCAGTATATTATGGAAATCAAGAAAGAAAGGCAGCCGGACGGAACCATTACCTTAAGCCGCCGGGATGTTTACAACGGCCTTAGGGTTAGTTTTATTCCCTTTAGGGACGAAGCGGGAACTTCTTACAGTACTTCCAACACCCGTTAATCCCGGCGGGTTTGCTTTTCAGGCTTTGTTTTTTGAACCTTGTTTTTTGAACCTTTGACTTTAGCCCGGTCCCGGCTTATACTTTCCTATGGCGCTTCTTTACATGATAGCCTCGCCCCTGGGCAACCTGAAGGATATTACCCTCCGGGCGTTGGAAGCCCTGGCCGAGGCGGACTGGGTGGCCTGCGAGGATACCCGGCGGAGCTTAAAACTCCTCACCGCCCATGGGTTAAGCAAAAAGCTCCTTTCCTGCCGGGCCCAGAATGAGGGGGAGGCGGCGGAAAAGGTCTTGGGGGCGCTGCGGGAAGGTAAAACCGTGGCTTTTCTTTCCGATGCCGGCACTCCGGGCATAAGCGATCCGGGGGCCGTCCTTGTCCGCCGGGTTAGGGATGCGGGGTTTGCCGTGGTTCCCCTCCCCGGACCCTCCGCTTTGGCGGCTTTGCAGAGCGTGTCGGGATTTTTGGAAAAAACCCTTACCTTTGAGGGGTTTTTGTCCCCCAAAGCGGGAAAACGCCGCCGCCGGCTGGAAGAACTGTTGGCCCGGAATGAGGCTTTTATTCTCTACGAGTCTCCCTTCAGGATAAAAAAGCTCTTAACCGAGCTTTTAACCCTGGATCCCGGCCGTTTGGTCCTGGTTGGCCGGGAAATGACCAAAATTTACGAGGAATTTATCGAAGGAACCCCCGGAGAGATCCTGGCCATCCTCGAAAAAAAAGATAAGGTCTTGGGAGAATTTTCCGTGCTTGTCAGTTCCAAGAAAAAGAGTTAAACTCTATACAGCTTATGACGATATTAAAAATGAAAGGTTAGGTGGTAAAATGACTATTGATAGCATAGGGCCTGTTGATCCCCTTTCTAAGATAAATAGGTCTTCCCGAAGTCCGAAAACAGCCCCTGCCAGCCGCGGTGATGCGGTTCAGCTATCCTCCGAAGCCCGGAATATGAGCGAGATCTACCGGATTACCGAGGAGGTCAGGCTTAGTCCGGATGTCCGGCAGGACCGGATTGACGAAATCAAGGCCAAACTTCTGGATCCCAACTATATTAATGACACAATCCTCAATGCCACGGCAGAAAACATAATGAAGGCCTTCGGCCTGTCCTAGGCTTGGCGGTTATGGTATCGGTAACGGCGGAGGGCCCCAGGTTCTCCGCCATTTTTATGGAACAGCCGTGATTTACGCCGGCGCCTCGGTTTTAATTCTGCTTATTACCGTTTTAATCCTGCTTTTAAGGGCGCCCCGCCGTCCGCCGCCGGACAACGGGCCTGCCCGCCCCCGGGTTACGGCCTCCAAACTCCGGCCTGCCCGTCTCCCTGAGCCCAAACGCTGCCTTCTCTGCGGGGAGTACTTTGCCCCCGGCGACACCCTGCAAACGAGCCTGTACCCCGATACCGGGACGGGGCGGTTAATGGAAATTGCCGGCTGCGGCCGCTGCGCCCCGGAGAAAACCGGGGCAGGCCGGCAGCTTAAACGCCGCTGTCCCCTCTGCGGGGCGGTTATAGCGGAGGATGAGGTTATCATGGCCCGGCGGGTCGAAAAACCGGGCCTTAGGCCCCAGCTTACAATCCTGGGCTGCCGGCGGTGTTTTAAGCCGGTCCGCGGGTAGGAAAAGGTTCCTGCCTGCGCCTTCATAGGCCCAAGACTAAAAAAGGTTGTTAATTTCGATAATTATCCGCCCGTTTTTCCGGCTGAGATACGTCTCAAACCCGCAGACGCTGCAATGAACGGTAACGGGCTCTCCCAGGTCCAGCAATTTGGAGGATATTTTGGTTAATTCCCGTTCGCAATTTTCACAGTAAATCGGAATAAGTTTGCTTTCTTCGTCAGGCATAGGGGCCGTCCTTACCGGGGTATTTTTCTAATTGTAAACATAAATCTGTTTTATTCTATCAAATGATATGCTGCGCTTTGTTCCAAATACATTTTCTTTAAATTTATTAAGAATTTTTTCTGTATTTATGATTTTTGCTTTGTTAATAATTCCTAATGCCCTCTTTACGATTTTATATTTTTTTAATATTTTTAATTCGCTTTTGCTTAGTTTTTCCTGTTGTATTATTTTTTCAGCTTCGGCCAAATAGCTTTCCATGCCGTCCAGTGATAATTGATCCGAGCTCCTTTCCCTAAAGCCTCCGATTAAAGCATTTGTTATATGCAGTTTTTCGTAGCGGAAAAACCGCATCCACAGGTCAAAATCCCCCGCGTATCTTAATTCACGGTTTAGGAACGAACCCGCCTGTTCCCATAAACTCCTGTGCCAAAAGCATGATTCCTGCTGCAGCCACTTATAATCACCCATTAAAAAATCCCAGCGGACAAATTTTTGGCTTTGAGAGACGTGTACCGTCCGCCCGTATTCGTCAAATTTAGTTGTTGCGCCGGCAAGCCATTTTATTTCTTTATATCTTGAAAATAATTCGGCCACGGTGAATAAGGCTTTTGGGTGGTACATATCATCAGAGCCAATCCATGCCATTACTTCTCCTCCGGCTTTTTCAAAACCCTTTTGGATGCCGTCATACAGGCCCCCGTCTTTTTCGGATACCCAATAAGCTAATTGGGATTCGTATTTTTTTATGATTTTAACGCTGTCATCGGCGCTTCCCCCGTCTATAATAATATACTCTAAACGGGGATATCCCTGGTTTAGCACCGAATTGATGGTTTCTTCCAAATATCGGCCGCCGTTCAAGCAGGGGGTTACTATTGAAATTTGAGGCCATTCTCTTAACCGGAAATCAAACTTATCAAAATCAAACCCGCCCATGTTAAACTCTGACCATTGAAAAACTCCTTATTGCCAAAGAATATCCTTCTCAAAAGACTTATGTTTATTATAGAAGATCCGGGGGCTTTGAGTCAAAACCCTCTTTTAGGGTTTTTTCGGGTCCCCTTCCCAAAGGCCGCTTTTTCAGGCTAAACTTGCGGAATAGGCCATTTTGTGATGTTGAAAGAATAAAATTTAAAAAAGGCAGAGTAAAATGAAACTACACTATTTGCAGCACGTTCCTTTTGAAAATCCCGGTTATATCCTTGCCTGGGCGCAAAAACATGGCTGGGAAATAACCGAAACCCGGCTCTACGAGTACCCCGCAGGGAAAGTTCGCTTTCCCCCGCCGGATGCCTTTGATTGGCTGGTTATCATGGGGGGGCCTATGAACATCTACGAACATGAAAACTACCCCTGGCTGCCGGAAGAAAAGACCTTTATCAAAGAAGCGGTGGAAGCGGGCAAGGCGATCATAGGAATTTGCCTGGGGGCTCAGTTAATTGCCTGCGCCCTGGGAGGGGAGGTTACGCCCAACCCTTGCAAGGAAATTGGCTGGCTGCCGGTCCGGCTTACCCCCGAAGCCCGGCGGCTGCCCTTGTTTTCTTTCCTTCCCGAAAGGCCCCGGGTATTTCAATGGCACGGAGATACCTTCAGCGTTCTGCCCCCGGGGGCCGTTCTTCTGGCCGAAAGCGAAGCCTGCCAAAACCAGGCTTTTACGTGGGGAGACCGGGTCTTCGGCTTTCAGTTTCACCTGGAAATGACCGAGGAGAACATCCGGGAATCAATCGAAAACTGCGGAAACGAACTTGTTTCCGGCCCCTATATCCAAACCGCCGGGGAAATGGTTTCCCGCCCGGAATATGTTCTAAAGAGCAATCAATGGATGGATGAATTTTTAACCCGGCTGGAAAAATTATAATGGTTCCCAAAGGCCTGGTTTTGGAACCGGCCAAACCGTCCTTGGGGCACCCCTTGGGGCAACCGGTTGCTTTTTTTTAAACCTTAATATAAACTTATTAAATGAATGAAAAAATCATTGCCGTATTAGCGGGAGACGGTATCGGACCGGAGGTAATGGCCCAGGCCCTTAAGGCGCTTGTTCGGCTAAAGGCCAAGTATCGCCTGGCCTTAACCATCCGGGAAGCGGATTTTGGCGGCGCCGCCATTGACCGCCGGGGCACGGCCCTGCCCCCCGAAACCCTCTCTCTCTGCCAAAGCGCCGCCGCCGTTCTGCTGGGTTCCGTAGGCGGGCCATCCTGGGAAAAGCTCCCCCCCCAGGAACAGCCTGAACGGGCGGGCCTTCTGACTCTGCGAAAAACCCTGGGCCTTTTTGCCAACCTAAGGCCCGCCCTGGTTTTCCCCCAGCTTATCGGCGCCTCTCCCCTAAAACCGGAGATTATTTCCGGCGGCTTGGACGTTTTGGTGGTTCGGGAACTAACCGGGGGCATCTATTTTGGGCAGCCCAAAAAACGGGAGGGCGATCTGGCTCTGGATACCCTGGTTTATACCCGGCCGGAGATTGAACGCATTGCTCGGGTGGCTTTTGAAGCCGCCCGCCGCCGGAACCGGAAGGTTTGCTCGGTGGACAAGGCCAATGTTTTGGAATCCATGGTGCTTTGGCGGGAGGTGGCCGGGGAAATTGCCAAAGACTACCCGGATGTGGAATTAAGGCATATTTATGTTGATAATGCGGCCATGCAGTTGGTTCGGAACCCAAAACAGTTTGATGTTCTTTTGTGCGGAAATATGTTCGGAGACATTCTTTCCGACGAGGCGGCCATGATCACCGGCTCTTTAGGAATGCTTCCTTCCGCTTCCCTGGGGGCCGGTAATTTTGGCCTTTACGAACCCGCCGGGGGCAGCGCGCCGGACATTGCCGGGAAAAACCTTGCCAACCCCCTGGCCCAGATTCTCTGCCTGGCCATGCTTTTTAGGCATAGTCTTGAGAGGGAAGATATTTATCAGGAAATTTACCAGGCGGTGAACGGAGTTTTGGACGAAGGGTGGCGGACCCGGGACATCATGAGTCCCGGCTGCCGCGAACTGGGTACGGAAGAAATGGGAGACAGGGTGGCGGATAAAATTTAGCCCCGGTTATTCGCAGTGGGGTTGTTCATTCTTCCGCCACAATATCCAGGGCCGTCTGCACATTCCCGAAGGGCGGGCTGATCTGTATCCCCGCCGGGCTGGCGTGGCGGCGAATTTGCTCCACAATCTGCCGGGCCAAACGCACCCCCTCCCGGCGGGCGGCTTCCTTATCGGTTTGGGCCTCCATCCTTTTCATTATTTCTTCGGGAATCCTTACCCCCGGCACCTCATTGTTTAAAAAGACGGCGTTTTTGTAGGAAGCCAGGGGCCATACCCCCACAATTACCGGAACCTTAGCGGGGCTTATCTTTTCTAAAAAAAGCAAAAGAGCCTCAGCATCAAAAACAGGCTGGCTGATAAAAAATTGCGCCCCCGCCTGGGCTTTTTTAAAGGCCCGCTCGATTTCCTGCTCCGGCGTGGTAGAGCTGGGGTCTATCCCCGCCCCAAAAACAAAGCCGGTTTGGGCCGGAAGCAGGCTGCCCCCCGAATCAAGGCCCCGGTTCAGCCGGCCCGCCAAACTTAACAGGCCCACCGAATCCAGATCAAAAACCCCGGTGGCATCGGGATAACCGCCCAGCTTGGGCGGGTCCCCGGTAATAAAGAGGAGGTTTCTCAATCCCCCCGCCTGGGCGCCCAGCAGGTCCCCCTGAAGGGCCAGGAGATTCCGATCCCGGCCGCAGATATGGAGCAAGGTTTCCGTTCCCGTCTGCCGCTCAATTTCCATTGCCGTTACGAGCCCGGAAATTCGGGAAGAAGCCCTGGGCCCATCAGGAAGGTTAATAAAAGAAACGCCCCCCTCCTTTAGGCTTTGCGCCCGTTTAAGGGTGGGCCCTAAGTCCCAGCCGGAGGGGGGAACCAGCTCTACGATGGTTATCCACTCCCCCCGGGCAAGAGCCCGGCCCAGGGCGGAACATTCTTCCGGCGCCGGGGGCTGCTTTTCCCGGACCTCGGGCTTAAGGGGCTTTAATTCCGAAGTTTTGCGCCCGGCATCCAGGTTCAGCACCGCTTTGGCCATTGTGCGGATATGTTCGGCCCCGGTACCGCAGCAGCCGCCGATAATGTTGGCCCCTCCGTTTAAAAACCGCAGGGCATATTCAGAAAAGTAGGAAGGATCGACCATGTAAATTTGCCGCCCATCCACCTCCTTGGGGAACCCCGCATTAGGCTCCACGGCAAAGGGCTTGGTTACCCAGGGGCGGACAGCGGAAAGGATCTCAAGCATATCCGCCGGTCCTACCCCGCAGTTGCACCCCACCACATCCACCAGGGGCGATTTATCCAGGCGAAGGGCCTTGTCCAGGGCCTTGTTCAAAAAAGAAGCCTCGTATTCATCCAAGGCGCTTCCCGAGGTGATTCCGGAAGGGGGGGAAAGGCTAAAGTGGGCCTGAAGGGGAAGGGAGGCGGAAACTTCTCTCACCGCCTCCGCCGCCAAAAGACATTCGGTAACGCTCCGAAAGGTTTCTAAAAGGATCAGGTCCGGGCCGGCTTCGATTAGGGCTTCGGCCTGGGCAAGAAAGTAATTCCTGGCCTCCTCCGGGCTTAGCTTCCCCAGGGGGATGAGCCTTTCCCCCAGGGGGCCGATAGAGGCGGCCACGTAGGTTTCCGGCAGACCGGCCTCAATCGCCGCCTGCCGGGCCAGCCTAACCCCGGCCTGGTTAATCTCCTCCATTTTGCCGTCAAGATAATGGGCGGCTAACTTAACGGGGCTTCCGGCAAAGGTATTGGTTGTTAGGGCCTGGGCCCCCGCTTCCAGGTTGGCCCGGTGAATATCCAGGACGATTTCGGGGTTGGTGATATTAATTTCTTCGTAGCAGCGGTTGACAAAAACTCCCCGGGCATAGATGGCTGTTCCTACCGCCGAATCAAAGAGAAGGACTCCTTTTTTTAGCCGTTCAAGATAGGGAATTTTCATGGAATCTCCTTAAAGGCCGCCCCGGGAATGATTGTTAAAGCTCCCGGCTTAGGCGGATGGCTTCGGCCAGATCGAGCCGGCCTTCGTAGAGGGCCTTGCCGGTAATCGCTCCCCAAATTTTGCCCTCCCCGGCGGCGGAAGCCCGGGCAATCCGGCGGATGTCCTCCGGGGAGCCCACCCCCCCGGAAAGGATCACCGGAAGGGCGGCGGCCCGGGCAATGCGGAGGGTGGCTTCGATATCCGGCCCGGTCAAAGCGCCGTCCCGTTCAATATTGGTGTAGATGAGGCTTTCAAAACCCATATCCGCCGCCTGCCGGGCCAGGTCTTCGTCTTGGATTGCCGAAGCCTCCTCCCAGCCCGCCACCCGGACCAGGCCATTCCGGGCGTCAATACCGGCGATAAAAACCCGGCCATAGCGGGCAATCCAGGATTCCACGGTTTGGGGTTCCTTAACCAAAAGGGTACCGATAATAAGACGGTCAATCCCCAGGCCAAGAAGTTCTTCCACATCCCCCTCAGTCCGGATTCCGCCGCCGGCTTCTATCACCACCCCGGGGTTCAGGCTTTTAACGGCCTCCCGAATTTTCCCCAGGGCCTGCCGATTGTTCAGCCCTCCCCTCCGGGCCGCCCCCAGGTCTACCAGGTGAAGGCGTTCCGCCCCCCAAAGCACGAATTGCCGGGCTGTCCCGGCCGGATCGCCTGAGTAAACCTGGGAGCGGTTATAATCCCCCTGGGTCAACCGGACGCACCGGCCGTCCAATAAATCAATGGCAGGAATGACGATCAAATCCTTTTCTCCAAACCCCGAAAGTCCGTATTTAGAGTCTATATCATAGTTCCCCTGGGAGGCTTTGTCAATTAATCGCTTTTTATCTGTGATTCATCATTTTTTTGCCGTCCTCTGCCGTAAAAAAGCCATTTCGGATATAATTTGAACAAAAGATTGCCAAGGAGCGCCCATGCCCTCAACCAGCCGGAAAACCCAAAATTTTACCGAATCGGTAATTCGGCGAATGACCCGGATTGCCAATGAACACGGAGCTATTAACCTGTCCCAGGGCTTTCCCGATTTTGATCCCCCCCGGGAACTCACCGCGGCCCTGGCAAACCTGGCCCCCGCCGGCCCTCACCAGTACGCCATTACCTGGGGGGCGGAGAATTTTCGCCTGGCCCTGGCCCGTAAGCAAAGCCGGCTGATGGGTATCCCCGTGGATGGGGACAGGCACATCACCGTAACCTGCGGCGCCACCGAAGCGATGATGGCCGCCATGGTAAGCGTGATCAATCCCGGCGACCAGGTCATTGTTTTTTCCCCTTTTTACGAAAATTACGGCGCCGACGCCATTCTCTCCGGAGCCGAACCGTTGTATGTTCCCCTGCTGCCCCCGGACTTTGGCTTTGACCGGGCCGTTCTCAGGGCCGCCTTTGAGCGCCGTCCCAAGGCTCTGATTCTCTGCAACCCCAGCAATCCCTCGGGCAAAGTCTTTACCCGGGAAGAACTCCTCTACATCGCCTCCCTGGCGGAAGAATTTGATGCGTGGGTGATCACCGATGAGGTTTACGAACATATTGTCTATAAGCCCGCGGCCCATGTGTACTTTGCCGCCCTGCCCGGCATGGCGGAACGGACCATCAGTTGTTCTTCCCTTTCTAAAACCTATTCCATTACCGGCTGGCGGCTGGGCTACACCATTGCCAACGAGGAGGTTACCGGGATTATCCGCAAAGTACATGATTTTCTTACGGTGGGCGCGGCGGCCCCCCTCCAGGAAGCGGCGGTAACCGCCCTTAACTTTCCCGGCAGCTATTATCAAGGGCTCTTGGATAGCTACACGAAAAAGCGGGACCTTTTTCTCCGCTGCCTGGACGAGGCAGGACTGTCTTACATTAAACCCCAGGGGGCCTATTACGTGCTGGTGGATGTGGGGGAATTTGATGGAAGCGACGATACCCGGTTTTGCGAGTGGCTGGTCCGGGAGGTTAAGGTGGCCGCGGTGCCCGGTTCCAGTTTTTTTAAAACCGGGGAAGATGGCGGCCGGATAAGCCGCCTTATCCGGTTTCACTTTGCCAAAAAAGAGGAAACTCTCCGCCTGGCAGGGGAGCGGCTGGGAAACCTGAAAAAAATCTGGGCCGCCAGGGGGTACGGGACGGAAAATGGGGACATTTCTATTGAACGCTGACAAACGCTGACATCCAAAAATTTACAGATTGACCAATTAACTGCCGTACGAAATTTTTATAAGTCAAAACTATACTCTTTGCTGGAAACGGAAAACACCAAATTATGGCATTATGGGAAATAGATGATTTTATTTCCCATCATCAACAGACTCGCCTTGAATATCCGGCGGCGGAGGGTCCTGCCTTTTAATGTAGCCCGTGCAAAGCATGGCGGCGGTCAGGCTGCGATCCTCATCGTAAATGTTAACCTGATAAGTGCAGAGCCGTCGCTGGGTGGACACTTCTTTGGCCTCGGCGGTAATAATTTTCCCTCTGGGGCTTTTAATGAAGGACATGGAAACATTGATGCCCACTGTGGGCTGCCCCCCCGCATTGCAGGCGGCGGCAAAGGCGTAATCCCCCAGGGTAAAAAGAGCGCCCCCCTGAACCATGTCCACCCCGTTGAGGTGCTTGTCCTCCACCGCCATAGACGCCAGGGCGTAACCGGGATCAACCTTAATTAATTCAATTCCGGCCAACCGGGCAAACCGGTCATTTTGAATGTTTTTAACAAGATGAATATCCATTTCCCGCCCCCTAGGGTTTTTCAGTAAGGCAGAGTTTACCGCCCCGGGTTATGGGAATTCCCTCAGGGGATCCCGGGCCTAGGGCCGTTATGTCCGGGGAGAGGACCAGACCGTCAAGATGAATAAGGGAATCCCCGTCCCCGTCATAATTTGTACCGATAGCAAAGTGGCAGGTTTCATAGACCTTTTCATCTTCCAGCATGTTGCCGGTAATCCGGCAGGCCGGGTTGGTGCCGATCCCCAGTTCCCCAAGGCCCCGGGCAAACCTCGCATAGGAGGCCCCCAGGCCGGGTTTAAGCCTGCCGTCCTTTTCAAAGGCGTACGCGTTATTTTCAGCCAGGGTAATTGTTTCCCTCAGGGCCTCCGCCTCCGCCCCGCCGGTAATTTCGGTGATAAAGCCCTTTTCGTAAACCACCCGGATAGGGGTTTGGATAACAATAACCCCCTGGTGGGCGCTTATGGAGCCGTCAAACACAATAACCCCTTCCGCGCTGCCCACCACCGGCGAAACAAAGGTTTCCCCCGCCGGAAGATTGCCTCCCGCGCCGGGCTGGGAAAAATCCCCGTCATCGCAAAGGGCCGTCCGGTTTTTAAGGCTAAAGGTAATATCCGTTCCGCCGGGGGAGGTTATCCGTACCGCCTCGGCGGGATCAAGGATTTTTTTAATCCAGTGGCTTTCGGCCTTCATGCGCCGGTAATCCACGGGAATGGTCCGGATAAACATATCCCTGGTAGCCGAAGGCGACCAGAAGGAGCGCATTTTTTTGGTTTTTATCAGGTAATCAAAAGTATTGTTAACGGCTTTGCCGTTATGCTGAAACGGGTTGGCCATGGCAGCCCGGTCCTTGCCCATTTTTTCGGCGCTCATGGAAATACAGACCTCCGGCGCCGTGCCGATGGCTCCGATTACCGCTTCTTCGCAAAAAGAAAGCTGGTCTTTGATTTCCTGGCAGATTAGAACCGGCCGGCCCTGCTGCTCCAAAACCGCATGGTAAAGGCTTGCGGATATTTCCGCTACTTCAATTTCGGGGTTGGTAATGATTAAAACCCTTTCTCCGGGCTTAACCTGCAGCACATCCTGAACCGCCACCCTGGCGGCCTCGCAAAGGCGGGAATCCAGCTGATCCTTAGTTTTCATAGTAAAATCAGGTTAATGTTTTTTAAAAAAATTGACAAGGGTTAAAATGAAGAACCCCGGCGACAGAACCCCGGCCGGACGGTTGTCAAAGGGCGTTAAAAACAATAAGATAAACAGCATGGTACGATCCCTTTTGTTTGGATTCTTTTTTTGGCTTTACACTATGTTTATATCTCTGGCTATCATACCCATAGGCCTTTGCCTGCTTTTCCGGCGGCCCCAGGCGGCGGACCGCATTTTTTCTAAATTGGTGGGCGCCTGGGGGCGGACGGTTTTTATCATGGCCGGAATTAAAGTTGAAGTCCGGGGGAAAGAAAAACTCCCCCCCCACGACAGGATCTGCTTTGTTTCCAACCATCAAAGCTATGGGGACATTCCTTTGATCCTGGGTTATCTGGGAAAAAAGACCGGCTTTATCGCCAAGCGGGAACTTTCCCGGGTTCCCATTCTCAGCTTTTGGATGAAACAGCTTCAATGTATTTTTATTAACCGGGGGCACGGCAACCAATCTATCCGGCTCATTGCCGAAGGAATGAAAAAAATCTCCCAGGGGCGTCCCCTGGTAATTTTTCCCGAAGGCCACCGGTCAAAGGACGGCGTTATGAGGCACTTTAAATCCGGGGGCATTCACTTAGCGGCCAATGAAGATATTACCATTGTTCCCCTCACCATAGACGGAATGTTCCATGCTTATGAAGAAAAAAAACGGATAACGCCGGGAACGGCAATTATCACAGTACACGATCCCATCGAAACTACCGGTTTAAGCCCGGAAAATCGCAGGGCTCTTACAAAGCAAATTCAAAATATTATCTGTGAGGCTCTGCCGGAACAGTACCGCATAAAGGCAGAAAAACCCGCTGAACAGATCCGGGGAGAAGAATAGCCATGTTTATTGTGTGTCTGGATTTGGAAGGAGTTTTGGTTCCCGAAATTTGGATTAACGTTTCCCGGTTCACCGGGATTGACGAACTCAAACTCACCACCCGGGATATTCCGGATTATGATGAACTGATGAAAAGGCGCCTTTCTCTTTTAAAAGAACATAATCTAACCCTTGCCGAAATTGCCGGGGTAATTAACCGGATGGACCCCCTGCCCGGCGCAGGGAAATTTCTCTCTGCCTTAAGAGAAAAAACCCAGGTCATTATCCTGTCGGACACCTTTACCCAGTTTGCCGCCCCCCTGATGAAAAAACTCTCCTGGCCCACCCTTTTTTGCAATCAATTAATCGTTAATGACGAAGGCAGAATCGTAGACTACGTACTTAGGCAGGCTGAGGGAAAAGCCAAAGCCGTGGGGGCCTTTCAGTCTATGGGCTTTCAGGTTTTTGCCGCCGGGGATTCTTATAACGACCTGGGGATGATCCGCCGGGCGGAAAGGGGCGCCCTTTTCTGCGCGCCCCCGGCCATTATCAAGGACAACCGGGATATTCCGGCGGTTCAGGATTACCCCCAGTTGGCCGCCCTTATCGATCAGGTCCTTTAAAACGGTTCTCCGGAGCAGCTCCCGGAAGGGGGAAAAAGGCTATTAATTTTGCCGGGACGGCGGGTCCGGGGGTTCCATGGCTGGGGGTTTTATGGCTTCCAGTTCTTTAAGCCATTCCGCCGGGGCCCCATCGGAGGGCATACGCCAGTCTCCCCGGGGAGACAGCGCCAGGGTTCCTACCTTGGGGCCGTCGGGCAGGCAGGACCGTTTAAACTGCTGAGAAAAAAACCGGGTGTAAAAAACCTTTAACCACTTAAGAATTGCTTCCGGGGCAAAGGTTTCCCCGGCATCTCCCGGGGCTTCCTTGTCCGCCTTCCGGGGAGCAAAGGCCAAACAAGCCAGAAAAAAAACCTTGGCGGGAGAAAATCCGCAGCGAATCCCGTTGTAAAGAAAAAAATCATGGAGCAGATAGGGCCCTATGAGGCTTTCGGTTTTCTGGGCAATTTCCCCTGCCTTGTCCGGCGGCAAAAGCTCAGGACTGATGGGAGTGTTGATAATGTCCCGGAGAACCCTGGCGGCCTCTGCCTGCCCCTCCTCCTCCAAACTGTCTCCGGCAAAGGCCACCAGGTACTTGACCAGAGTTTTGGGAACCCCCGCGTTGACGGAATACATGGACATATGATCGCCGTTGTAAGTACACCATCCCAAGGCCAGTTCGGAGAGGTCCCCGGTGCCCACCACCAGGCCCTTTATCATATTGGCGGTATTCATTAAGAGGGAAGTACGGTAACGGGCCTGCACGTTTTCATAGGCGGCATCCCGGCTGTCTGCGGAGTGATTTAAGTCGGCAAGCTGTTTAAGGCAGGCTTCTTTAATATCCACCTGCCTTAAATCCACCCCCAGGGCGGCGGAAAGGGCCTGCACATTGGCCAAGGTTCGCCCGGTGGTGCCGAAACCGGGCATGGTAAGGCAGTGGATGTCCCGTCGGCTGCGGCCCAGCCCATCAAAGGCCCGGACACACACCAAAAGAGCCAGGGTGGAATCCAGCCCCCCCGAAAGCCCCAGGACGGCCCTGGAACAGCCCGAGGCCTTAAACCGGGCCGTCAAGCCTGCCGCCTGAATCGAAAGGATCTCCTCGCAGCGCCTCCTCCGGTCTTCACTGTTTTGAGGAACAAAGGGCCGGGGGTCCAGGGGCCGCAGGAGGGTCGTTTTTGCCCCAGGGGTTTTTTCTGTGGAAGGCTTTGCCGGCAAAACGGCTTTTCCGGAGACCTCCGGGGCGGCCAGGCCAAAATTAATTCGCCGCAGATTAAGCCGGGGGCCTTCTATCCCGGCCCCTTGGGAAAAACTTGAACTTCGGCTTCTTTCGTGGGCCAGGTAGGCCGGATCCAGGTCCGCAATAACAAGCTCCGGCGTCCTCTGAAACCGCCTTGCCTGGGCCAGCAGCCGGCCGTTTTCCGCAATCAGGGCATCGCCGCCATAAACCAGATCCGTGGTGGATTCCCCTGCCCCTGCCGAAACATACAAATAAGCGGCGATACACCGGGCGCTTTGGCTTAACACCAGGTCTTTCCGGTATTGGGCCTTGCCTACCAGCTCGTTGGAGGCGGAAAGGTTAAAGATAACGCTGGCCCCTCCCAAGGCTAAATAGGAAGAGGGGGGCGCCGGGGCCCAAAGGTCCTCGCAGATTTCCACCCCCAGAATGAAGGCCGGATCGCCCCGGTCATAAAAAAGCAGGTCCGTTCCAAAGGGAATGTCCCCGCCCCCCTGCCCCCAGGGAATTGAGGCAAAGTCCGGCCGGTTCCAAACCGCGGCGGCGGAGGTAAACCAGCGTTGTTCATAAAATTCCCCGGTGTTGGGCAGGTAGGTTTTGGGCACAAGGCCGATGATCCGCCCCCCCCAAGCCAGGGCGGCGCAGTTAAAGAGGAGCCCCCGAGCCCTGACCGGAAGGCCGAATACCAGCAGCGGGTCCTCCGGTTTAAGCCCCGCGGCCAGGTCCAGAGCAGCCCGGCGGGCTTCTTCCAAAAGCCGTTCCTGATAAAAAAGGTCGCCGCAGGTGTAGGCGCAGAGAACTAATTCAGGAAAAACCACCGCCCGGGCGCCTAAAGCCCCGGCCCGGCGGTATAAATCACCCACCGCCCGGAGGTTGGCCCCGACATCCCCGGGTTGGACCGGAGGAACCGCCCCGGCCGCCCGGACAAATCCCCATTCTTGCATGGTTTTAAACCTCAACCCTGGCGGACAAAAACAGCCGTTTCAAGGATCAAGCGAAATTCCTCTTTTAGCCGGGGCGTAATGGGGCCCTCGTAGGAATCCAGAATAAAATTCACCGCCCGCCCGTTTACCACGGTGTAGTATTGCCGGGCATGGACCGTTTTTACCTGAGAAGAATCTTCGGCATCGGAGGCCGGCAGAGTCTGAACCAGGTCCAGCACAACCCAAACGACCGGGTCTCTCCTGGGGGCGTTTCTGTTTTCGCCCCTCGATGCCGAAGCGCGGGAGGGAGAAGGTTCCCCGCCGGTGTAAAAAAAATCATCGGCCTGGGCCAGGATGCCTTTATCCGTGTAATTAGCAACCATGGTGTCCGCAATGGGGTATAACTCTTCCGCAGCAAAGCGGCTCAAACTGCCTATTTGCCGGTATTCCGGGCTTTCGCTCATGGTAAGTACGTATTCGTAGGATAAATCGGGGCTTATAACACTTAAATAATAACCGGCCGCCGCCATAACCAACCGGGCGTTATCCAGATTAATGCCTATCCGCTCAAATTCCTCCGGGCTGTGGGAAGTTTGATCCCAGGTAATCACATAGAAACCCTCGGGAAGGGAAAGGCTTAAGGGAAGCTGGGGGATGGTGTAGGAGCTGCCTTCCCTTTGAGCCGGAGTATCGACTGTGGCGCAGGAGAAAAAGAGAGCCGCCGTTAAGCCCGATAGAAGAATTTGCAAAATGCGTCTTTCCGTCATACCTGCTCCGCCTGCTTAAACCCGGATTTAATTTATCATACTCCCTAAGCCTGGGGCTGGCAAGAGTTTCGCCCCGGTTTTTATCCGGAGGGGAACCTTCGCTCACCGACGTTCCCTCGGCGGAGTGTTCCGGAGAAAAGACCGGCAATTTCTTATGATTCTTGTTGTTTTTTAAGCCAAAATTGACAATCTTTTAATATGAGTAAAATTCCCCAGCCCGGTTCCGAAAAACCGGACCCTAATCAATCCGGATCAAGGATGACTATTTTTCATCTCCTTATCGTCGGCTTTATTTTTACGTTTATCCTTAACTCTCTGGCGGGAGTCCTTTTTCCCGCCAGGAACCGCCAAATTTCTTACGATCAGTTTTTAAGTTTGACGGAAAAAGGCCTGGTTCGAGTAGTTAGGGTGAATGACGACCGGCTGGAACTGACTCTGCGGGAAGATGCGGCCCCGGCGGAGGTGGAGGGAATCCTCTCGCCCCAGGGCCTTCGATCTACGGGAGAACCGGAACAGCCTCAATCCGGAAACACAGGGAACACGGTGCTTTATACCGGCCGGCTGGAAGATCCCGGTCTTCCGGAGCGGCTTAAAGAGCAGGGAATTACCTTTTACCGGCCCTTAACCAGGTCATCCCCCCTCATGGGTTTTTTTTCTTCCTGGATCCTCCCTATTGTTATCATGTACGTGTTGTTTCTTCTTTTTAGGAATATCGGCAAAAGGGCCGGCGGAGCGCTGGGGGGCATGATGAATGTCGGCAAATCCCGGGCCAAGGTTTATGACATGGAAAAAAACACGGGCATTACCTTTGCCGATGTCGCCGGGCAGGACGAGGCCAAAGAAACCCTTCAGGAAATGGCGGATTTTCTTCACAATCCGGAACGCTATCTTTCTATTGGCGCGAAACAGCCCAAGGGGGCGCTCCTGGTAGGCCCTCCCGGGACAGGAAAAACCCTGCTGGCCAAGGCTGTTGCCGGCGAAGCCAAGGTTCCCTTTTTTTCCCTTTCCGGTTCGGAATTTGTGGAAATGTTTGTGGGAGTCGGCGCCAGCCGGGTTCGGGACCTTTTTGAACAGGCGGCCAAGAATGCCCCCTGCATTGTTTTTATTGATGAAATAGACGCCATCGGCAAAAGCCGGGATAACCAGATGGGGAGCAACGATGAAAGGGAGCAGACCTTAAACCAGCTTCTTTCGGAAATGGACGGGTTTGATTCGTCAAAGGGAATTGTGATTCTCGCCGCAACCAACCGGCCGGAGATTTTAGACAAGGCCCTTTTAAGGCCCGGCCGTTTTGACCGGCGGGTAATCGTGGAGAGACCCGATCTTCCCGGAAGGCTGGCCATTTTACAGGTACACCTGGTCAAGGTTAAGGCTCAAGCGGATATCAATTTAAAAGAGATTGCCCTGGCCACCTCCGGCGCCACCGGGGCGGATCTGGCGAACATGGTTAATGAAGCGGCCCTCCGGGCTGTCCGGATGAACCGGAGCCTGGTAAGCCAGGAGGATCTGATGGAAGCGGTGGAACTGGTCATCGCCGGCAAGGAAAAAAAGGACCGGATCCTAAGCCCCAAGGAAAAACAAATGGTTGCCTTTCATGAGGTGGGACATGCCCTGGCCGCGGCTTTGCAAAAGGATGCCCAGCCGATACAGAAAATTACTATCGTACCCCGCACCATGGGTTCCCTGGGCTATACCATGAATATGCCCGAGGAGGAGCGTTACCTGATGACCCGGTCGGAAATGCTGTCCCAGATAACCACCCTGCTGGCGGGCATGGCGGCGGAAGAAACCGAATTCGGAGAAATAAGCACCGGAGCTTCCAATGATATTGAGCGGGCCACGAAACTTGCCCGGAGCATGGTAACCCAGTACGGCATGAGCGAGGCCATAGGCCCCGTTGGTTTGGAGAGTCTCCAAAATCAGTACCTGGACGGGCGATTTGTTTTTAAGGGCTCCGATCATTCCGCTTCCCTGGCGGACCAGGAGGTGCGGGAAATCATCGGAAGCTGCCATACCCACGCGTTAAACCTTTTAAAAAACAATAAGCCCAAACTCAAAGAAATTGCCGGGTTTCTTATTGATAAGGAGACCATCAACGGGGTTCAATTTATGACTCTCCTCAAAGGAGCGCCGGCATAAACATCGGGGTTGTTCATTCTTGATACATTCACTAGATTCTCCCATAGGTTCCGCCTTATCTAAAAAAAACAGCGGACCCCGGCAAAAAAACCCGGATAGCGGCCTAGGGTTTCCCCGTTATCTTTGAGAGTCCAAAGGCGGAACCCTCCGTAAAAATTAAACCGGTTTAACTCCAGCCCCGCTTCTATTTCCAGCTCATTAACGTGGGAACTGTCAAAATCCTGAGTTCCCATCCTAAGGCGAAAGCTTAGGGGCGCCTTAGGATACGAAAGTACCTCAAACCCTAAAACGGCGCCCTCCATGGATAAGACCCCCTCCCATTTTAAATACTGAAGATACACTTTAAGGGTAAATGGATTGGATTGAATGATGTACAGAGCGCCGCCAATCCGGCTGCCCCGGAAATTATCCCGGCTGTCCCTTATGTAAAAGTATTCCATTTCGGGCCCCAGAATCTTTAGCAGGGGACCGGAGAGCCGCGCCCAGCCTCCAAAGCCCAGTCCTTCTAAAAAAATCCCCTCTGCGGATCCGGCAAGGGAAAAAAACTTAGCCCGCTGGGTCCGAAGGACTTCCCCTCCGTCAACATCTTCGATAAAACCGGGGGGCAGAATAAAACCCCGGGGACTGTAGGGAAAGGGTCCGTAACTTATATGAAGATTGTAATAAAAAAGCACCCGAAATAAGGCAAACCAAAAATCCGCCGCTTCTTCGTTATGATCGGAGCGGCTTGAAGAAGAAGGCCGCCGGGGAGGGTTTTCGGTTTCTTCGGCGGCTTCAACTTTTTCTTTAAAATCGTTTAAGGCTGCCTGAACAGGGGTAAGCATAAAAAACGCGGCAAGAAAAAAAAGGAGATATTTTTTTAAAGCCGAATCCTCCATGGGCAGCCTCCTTTTCTCCGTTAAAACATACCCCTTCCGGCTGTAAATTTCAACACAGCTTTAAACCGGCCTGCTTAAATTTTCCCTTGCCATCACAACGTCCTGCCATTATGATATAGCAGGCATTTGAGCCGGTTCCAAAGTCTAACATTTGGGAACGGCCTCATTTTACAGGGAGTTAACAGGTGAATCCCAAAAAACCCAGGATAGGAAAAACGATAGCCGCCGTTCTAGGCATCGGAATAATCTTAGTTTCCGCATTTCTTTTTTTTAAACCCTCCCTCCCCGGACCGGAGGCGCCCCGAATTGCCGTAATCACCGATACCCACTACCTGGCCTCCTCCCTGTACGACGACGGACCCCTTTTTCGGCAAATGTATGAGGAGGGGGATGGAAAAAACATGGAGTTTCTCCCGGCTCTTTTTGATGCCTTTGTCTACAATCTGAAAAATGCCCCGCCGGATATCCTGATTCTCACCGGGGATCTGACTTTTAATGGGGAACTGGACAGCCACCGGGAGTTGGCCGGCCGACTTAAAACCATGGAGGACCTGGGGATCAAGGTTTATGTGATTCCCGGCAACCATGACATCCAAAACCCCTTTGCCCGGCGCTTTTCTCAAAACCGGGCTTACTCGACCCCCCAGGTTTCCCCGGAAGATTTTGCCCGGATCTACCGGGGCTTTGGTTACGCCGAGGCCATCTCCCGGGATGCCGGCAGCCTGAGTTACGTTGTTCAGCCCTTTGCGGGGCTGCGCCTTTTTATGCTGGACAGCAACATTTATCAGTATAACAATGCCCTGGGTATGCCGGTTAGCGAGGGAGAAATTAAAGCCGCCTCCCGGGCCTGGCTTAAAACCGAGGCCGAAGCCGCCAAAAAAGCGGGCTGCCGCCTTATCGCCGCCATGCACCACAGCCTTACGGAACACAATGCCGTGGCCCGCCAAAGCTGGACCGTGGCTGATTCCCCGGCTATTGCGGAATTGTTTGCTTCCCTGGGGATTAATTTGGTACTCACAGGACACATTCATGTCCAGTCTATTGCCCAGGCGCCCACCCCGGCAGGACCGGTTTGGGATATTGCCACTTCGGCCTTTTCGGTTTTTCCCCATGAATACGGCCTTTTGGAATGGCTTCCCGAAAGCGCCGGGTGGAAATACTCCCTTTTGCCGGTAGAAGTAGAGGGCTATGCAAAAAGCCAAGAAAAGGGGGCAGATTCTTTTGACGAAAGGCTGCTGACCTTTTCGGCTTATGGGGAGGCTTTTTTCAGAGGGTCATCGGAAAGGATGATCCGCCGCCGCCTGGCGGAACTTGAAGAACCCTTAACCGAGGCTGAAAGCGCCCTCCTGATAGACCTGGTGGGTACCCTAAACGCCAATTTTTTTGCCGGCCGTTCCGGTGAAAATCCCCAGGAACTTTTGAACTCTCCGGGGTTTGAAATTCTATCCCGTCGGCTGCCGGGCTTCCTGGATCATTACATCCAATCCATCCGGGGGGGAGAAACAAGTCATCAAGACCGGGAAGCCCTGATTCCGGATTCAGGAAACCCTAGGGATTAAGCTTCTTGAGTTTTTCCACCGCTATATCAATGTCCCGGGAGCTGACGGCCAGGCTCGTTACCATGCGGATACTATGGCCGCCCATGGCAATGCAAAGGACCCCCTGTTTTTTCAAAGCCGCCGCAATGTCCTGGGCGTTGTGGGCCGGGGTTCTAAAATAAACAATGTTGGTTTCCACCGTATCCAAGTCCACAAAAGCCCAGGGCAGTTCCGCCAGGCAGCGGGCCAGGGTTTGGGCGTTCCGGTGATCCTCCGCCAAACGCTCAATGTTATTGTCCAGGGCGTAAAGGCCCGCCGCCGCGATGATTCCCGCCTGACGCATTCCGCCCCCCAGGAGCTTTCGTATTCTCCGGGCCTCATCGATAAAAGCCGCTTCTCCGCAGAGAAGGCTGCCCACCGGAGCGCCCAGCCCTTTGGACAAGCAAAAGCCCACCGTGTCCGCATAGGAGGCGATTTTTTTGACCGGCATATCCACCGCCAGGGCGGCGTTAAAAATGCGGGCCCCGTCCATGTGAACGGCAAATTTATTTTTAGCGGCAAATTCCGACAGGGCTTTAAGATGCTTCTGCCGGTAACAGGTTCCCCCTTCTTTATTATGACTATTTTCAATTTCAATCATCTTAATGCGGGGAGAATCATAACTTTTGGCCCGAAGGTGGGATTGGAGGTCCATAGGGCTTAAAATTCCTTTTTCCCCTTCTACCGGAACCACCGTAACCCCGGCAATGGTAGCGGCGGAGTTAATTTCGTTATGCACAATGTGGCTGTTTTTTTGAGCCAAAACCTCGTTCCCCCGGCCGCAGTTTAAAAAAAGGGCAATAAGATTAGACATGGATCCGGAGGGCAAAAAGATGGCTTCTTTTTTGCCCATAAGGGCGGCGCCCTTTTCCTGAAGTTTATTTACTGTGGGGTCCTCGCCGTAAACATCGTCTCCCACCTCCGCTTTGGCCATGGCGCTGCGCATCTCACCGGTGGGGCAGGTTATGGTGTCGCTTCGTAAGTCTATCATGTATTTCCTCCTTAAAAGGTTATTTCAAAATGACAACCCGTTTAAGCGTAAAGCCCGTTTAAGATCGAAAAAAAACCGGGGAAGGTGATCCCGGCCGCCTCGGCGCCGCTGATAGAGGAAGGGGTTTCCGCCCCCAAGGCCGCCGCCGCCAGGGCCATTACCACCCGGTGATCCCCCCGCCCGTCAAAGGCGGCCCCCCGGAGGCCCTTCCCGCCGGCCCCCCGGATAACCAGGCCGTCGGGAGTTTCACTAATCGCCGCCCCCATTTTGGATAATTCCGCCGCCATCACCGCAATCCTGTCGGTTTCCTTTAGCCGGGCCTGGGGAACATTTACTATCCGGCTTTCCCCCTGGGCGTAGCAGGCGGCGGCGGCCAGGGCGGGCAGGGCGTCAGGACAGTCGTTAAGGTCCATAACCGCCCCCCCTAGGGGTTCGCCGGGGGATCGAAAAACCCGGACCGCCTTTTCTTCGTCCTGAATCTCAATCCGGCAGCCCATAACGCCAAGGTGATCCAACACCGCCTTGTCCGCCTGGGAGTCCCGGGTATCCAGGCCAAAAACGGTAATATCCCCCAGGCTGACCGCGGCGGCGCAAAAGAAAAAGGCCGCGGAAGAAAAATCTCCCGGAAGGGAGCGGACGAAAGGCCAGTAAAGCTGGCCGCCGGGAATCCGGAATTCCCTATAGCCGTCCCGTTCATACCGAATTTCCTGCTTCGCCAGGTAGGATAGGGTCATTTCCACGTAGGGCCGCTCGTTAAGAAGATCAACCTTTATGACGGTTTCGCCGGGGGCGGGAATCAAGGGCGCCGCCAGGAGCAGGGCCGAGAGATACTGACTGGTGGGACATTCAATGGCGGTTTCCCCCCCCCTAAGAGGCCCCCGAACTGTAAAGGGAGCGCAGCCCCCGTTTTGCCGGATTACCTCCGCCCCCAGGTCTTCCAGGCTTTTCAACAGGGGTTCCGCAGACCTGGTCCTAATCTGGGCGTCCCCGGTAAAGGTTATCCGCCCTTCCTGCAGGGCCGCCAGGGCCAGGGCCAGGTACAAGGTGGTGCCGGAGTTGCCCACATCGATGGTTTGTTCCGGCGGTTTTTCGAAGTTATCAAGGGGGTCAACTTCCCATATCTCTCCCCCCTTCAGATCGGTAAGCCGGATTACGTCGGCCCCCAAAACCCGGCATGCGGAAAGACAGGAAAGGGTGTCGCCGGATAACAGGGGATTTAAAAGCCGACTTTTACCCTCGGCCAGCGAAGCCACCAGAAGGGCCCGGATGGTATGCGATTTAGAAGCCGGAACCCTTAAGCTCCCTTGGAGCCTCCCCGGTTTTACGATTTGAACCATAAACAAGGGTATCATTTTTTTTATAAAACCGCCATACCTTTTTTTGTATTTTGGCAGGTTGATTTTGGCAAGTTACAGTTAAATAGAAACTAATTAGTTTTTTTCGGACAGGCTTTCTTCAGACAGGCCGTACTGCTCTTGGGCTTCGGTGTTGCCCTCAGGTTCCACATGAACGATGATGTCGTAAATATTTTCCACCGAGTCTTTTATGGCCCTTTCAATCTGAACCGCAATCCGGTGGCCCTGGTAAACCGTAAGGCCGGGATCCACTTCAATATCCATATCCACCACATACAACTGATTTAAACGCCTGGCCCGGACCCGGTGGGGCTTGGCGGCGCCGGGAACAGTCCGGACCGCCTCAAAAATCCGGCGGTAAATGTCCTCTCCCTTGATTCCGTCCATCAGTTCCCTGTCGGATTCCCTAAAAATTACCAGGGCGGTATACATAATCCAAGCGGAAACAAGAAGGGCCATGATCGTATCAATAATAAAAATTTGAAAAACCCTGGTCAAAAAAAGGCCGGCCAAAACGCTGGCGGAAAGAACCACATCGGAAAGCATATTTTTGGCATCCGCCAAAACCATAGAGCTTTGTATCCGCCGGCCTATCCGGGCCTTATAGCTGAAGAGGAAGATCTTCCCCCCCAGGGAAAAAAGGGATGCCCCTAGGGCGATAACCCCGGGAATTTCTTTTTCCGGGCGGTTAATGAGGTCCGAAAAGGAAGTGAGGGCTAACTGGGCCCCGGCAAAAAAAATGATAAAGGCAAGTCCCTTGGTGGCCAGGGTTTCGGCCCGGCCATGGCCGTAGGGATGTTCCCGATCCGGGGGCATGGCGGCAATCTTGGCGGCGTAAAGAGTAATGGCGGAACTAAGAATATCGCTTGAGGTATCCAGCCCTGCCCCCACCAGGGCAAGGCTTCCGGCGGCGGCCCCAATGGCAACAGAAATAAAGGCCAGGAGGGCATTTCCAACAATGCCCACCCAGGAGGCCTTTTCGATTTGACGCTGCCTATCCGGTAGCACGGGCATAAAAACCTGTCAACCGGGTTTTAAACATCAGGCAGACGCCTTTAACATTATTTTTTATCATAAGAAACTTTAGCGCTTTATGCCCCGGTTATTTAGCGGAAATAGCGTCGTTGGGACAAACCGAAGCACAGCTTCCGCAGTCAATACATTTATCAGGATCGATGGAGTAAATGTCTCCCTCAGCAATGGCCTCTACCGGGCACTCGCTGATGCAGCTTCCACAGGCAATACACTCCGCACTGATAACATAAGCCATAAAATCCTCCTAGCTGCCTGCTTATTGCAGGCTTGTAATAAATTATGGTAACTCTATAGGACAACCTAAAAAACGTCCATGACCTTTAGAAGGTTAAAATTTACTTAACCCGCCTTAACCAAGAGTTATCCCTGCCGCTGCGCCGGAGGCTTTAGGCCCCTTCCGGGGAAGGTTCAACCGTGTCTAAGGCCAGTTCTATCATGGCGTCGAAGGTTTTTTGCCGCTCTTCGGCGGTGGTTTCCTGTTTAGTTACCAGGCTGTCGGAAACCGTGAGAATCATCAACGCCCGGCGTTTAAACTTTGCCGCCAGGGTATACAAGGCGGAACCTTCCATCTCCACAGCCAGGACCCCGTAGTCCATCCACGTTTGGGTTGCCCCGGCATCATCATTATAAAAGATATCGCTGGAAATAACGTTGCCCACGGTTGTGGGAAGCCGGCGCTCCTTTGCCAGTTGATAGGCCCGCTGGAGCAGCCCAAAGTCCGCTATGGGCGCGTAGGTCCGGTGGTGAAAAATAAAATTGTTGATCTGCGAATCGGTACAGGCGGCCTGAGCCAGGATAATGTCCCTAAGTTTGAGTTCCGGCTGCATGGATCCGCAGGTTCCCACCCGAATTAAGTTTTGAACGTTGTAAAATTTCATCAGTTCCGTAGCATAAATAGAAATACTGGGCTGCCCCATGCCGTGGCCCATTACCGAAACCCGCCGGCCCTTGTAGGTTCCGGTAAACCCAAGCATTCCCCGAATTTCGTTGAAACAGACCGGATTGGTAAAGAATGTTTCGGCAATGTGTTTGGCCCGGAGGGGATCCCCGGGAAGCAGAATTGAGGGCGCAATGGCGCCCTCCTTGGCTCCGATATGCAAACTCATGGCTGTCTCCTTAACCAGGGCCTTATAGGACAGCCCTGCCTTTTATTAGGATAACACAGATAACGGAAAAAACCAAGCCTCCCCCAACAATCGGACACCACCAGCCGGACCACCAGCCGGACTCATTGACAAAGGAAAACAAACCACCGAAAATAACTGCCGGGGTTCATCAAAACAGCCTAAAAGCCGGACCGGAAAAAATGCCTTTGCGCCTACCCACAAAAAGCCCCTCCCCCTTAATGGCAGGACACCTGACGGCCTTTGGCTGCGCCCTCATCTGGGGAACAACCTTTGTTTCCACCAAATTCTTGTTAGAGAATTTTTCTCCCCTGGAGGTCCTTTTTTTTAGAAACCTCATCGCCTACCTCGTTATGGCCGCCCTGTGCCCCCGCAGGCTTGTGGTTCAAAACAAAAAGCAGGAGCTTCTCTTTATCCTTGCGGGGATTTCCGGAATCACCCTGTACTACCTTTTCGAAAATGTGGCCCTCGCCTATTCCACGGCCTCCAACGTCGGGGTTATCGTGGCGGCGGCCCCCTTTTTTTCGGTACTCTTGACCTCCTGGGCCTGCAAGGAAGAAAAACCCGGCGTCCCTTTCTTTTTAGGTTTTTTAATTGCCATGACGGGAATCTTTTTAATCAGCTTTAACGGTTTTAGCGTCCTTAAACTCAATCCCCTGGGGGATCTGCTGGCCTTTCTGGCCGCCCTTATTTGGGGGGTTTACTCCCTGGCGGTTAAGAAACTCAATGCCGGAGGTTATCCCATTATCCCGTTAACAAGGCGGATCTTTTTTTACGGCCTTCTTTTTATGATTCCCCCCCTGTTTCTCATGGACTTTAGGCCCCTTCCCCCGGAATTTAGGGAACCCGCCAACCTGTTTAATATCCTGTTTTTGGGTTTGGGAGCTTCCGCCGCCGCCTTTATCCTGTGGAATAAGGCCATACAAATCCTGGGAGTCGGCCGGTCCAGCGTTTATATTTATTTGATTCCGGTTGTCTCCATTATTTTTTCTGTGATTTTTTTAAAAGAAAGGATCACCGCCCTGGCGGTTCTGGGCGCCCTGCTGGTCCTGCTGGGGCTGTTTATTTCCCAGGGACGCCGCTAACCGCGGCCTTTGTCCAACTTTTCCGGAAAAGGCTGCCGCTTTAAAAAAAGCAAACCAGGCTTTAGACGGGGGCGCGCCGGGGGGAAGGGTCTATCCCGCCAACAACCATTCCAGCACGTTTAGCTGCTTTATGCCGTTATGGGAGGCCTTGGGCAGATAGTCCATGGTCAAAAGGAACTTAGGATTGTGGTCGCGGATCGCGTTAAGCGGGGCAAGTTCCCTTTTCAAGGTCCCTAAATTTGACAAAGTGGTTTTTGCCGCCTGGTAATATTCGGTTTCGCCATTACGGGCAGCCACAAAGTCAATCTCCTTTTCTTTATCCTGAG
>JAISRN010000088.1 GCA_031273605.1 Spirochaetales bacterium
GTGATTGACGGAGCGGTTAACCGGTACGACCGGGCAAAAAACTTTCAGGTGGACCCAGCCCAAGGGGTAAGCGTTTTAGAAGCCATCCGCTGCGCCACCCTGCACGGGGCCTACGCCGGCTTTGAAGAGAACATTAAGGGAAGCCTGGAACCGGGGACGCTGGCGGATCTGATTGTCCTGAGCGGGGATATTCTTTCGATTCCCCCCATGGGGATAAATGAACTTAGGGTGGATCTCACCATGATTGACGGCAAGATCGAATACGAGAGGGCATAGGCTGCCGATGAATCCGGGGAACCTGCCTGGGGTATGGTCCAATCCCTACCTATGGGTTTTTTTTACCGGCCTTTGCGCCGGCCTTAGCCTGGGGCTTTTGCCCTTCTTTTATCCCCGGGAGAGTCCCCGCCGCCGGTTAAGTCCGGGGGGCTGGATCTTTTTTGGGATTTTTTTGTCCTTAGCGATTGCCGCCCTGCTGGGACTTTTTTTCAGTTCCCGGGGCGGCCTGTTTGGTTCCGCCCCCGCCGGCTGGCCCCGGTTTTCCGGACCGGCCTGGTTTTTTCTGGGAGGGGCCGCCCTGGGCGCGGGGTTTCTTGTCTGCCGGTTTCCTTGGCAAGCCGGCCTGCCCGCCGCCCTTCTTTCCGCCGGGTTTTTATTTTTATTTTTCAGAAGCCTGTCCTCCTGGCTTCCCGCCCTGCCGGAACAGGTCTTTTTAGAGTACTCCCTTTTAGCGGAAAAAACCTCCCCGGATTCCGGGGCCGAAGAGGAGGCCTTCCTCCTTTTCCGGTATCCCCGGTTCTTCCGGGGCGCCGGGACCTTTTCCGGGGAGGTTTTAATCTCCCTGTCCGGCCTTGATGAACTGCCCGGTCTTGAGGTTCTTAGCCTGCCGCCGGCGGTTTTCTTTGCCCCGCCGGTCCTGTATTTTCGGACGCCGGTTCTTCCGGAGTGCCGGGGCGGGGGATTTTTTTACGAGTGGCTTCCCCGGATTTTTTCCCGGTACCGGTTACAAGGGGAATTAGCGGGTCCCCGGCGGCTAAACACCGGGGAGACTCTCCG
Organism: Spirochaetales bacterium; assembly: GCA_031273605.1. Taxonomy (GTDB): domain Bacteria; phylum Spirochaetota; class Spirochaetia; order UBA9216; family UBA9216; genus JAISRN01. Next base: position 1,054 of record JAISRN010000088.1, read on the forward strand.
CTTCCGGGTTAGCCCCGGGGGCCTCCTTGAACCGGAAATTTCCGAATAGGCCTAAATGGCCAATAGTATCAGGATGCGCTCTTGACTAGCGCCGCCGCCGCCCTTTAAACTGGGTTAATGAATTTGCCTACCAAAATAACGGTTTCCCGCATCATTGCCAGCCCGGTATTTTTTGTTTTGTATTTTCTTCCCGGCTGGGCGGGGATGAAAAGTTTTTGGCTTGTTCCTGCCATCTGGCTTTTATATCTTTATGCCGAGGTGAGCGATGTTCTGGACGGGTGGCTGGCCCGCCGCCGGGGTTTGGTAACGGACCTTGGGAAGATTCTGGATCCCTTTTCCGATGTGATCAGCCGCATGACCTTCTTTTATTGCTTCACCCTTTCCGGTTTTATGCCCAAGCCCATCCTGCTTATCCTGCTTTACCGGGAATTCGGCATTCTCTTTGTGAGAATGTTTATGATGGGCCGGGGAAAGGCCATGGGAGCCAGCATCTGGGGCAAGCTCAAGGCGGTGTGTTACTTTTTTTCGGCGGTTCTGGGGCTCCTGACCATGAGCGGCCGTTACCTGGGGGGGGAGTTCTTTTCCTCTCCGCCGTGGAACGCCCTTATCCTGGGCTTTTTTATCCTGTCGGCGGTTTCCTCGGTGGCCTCTTTTTTTACCTACCTGGTTTTTGTTAAGCGGTCCCTGTCAAATCCCTAGATTCTTTTACCGGTTTAGGGACTCTTCCAGCCTTCTTCGCCTCTGTGTTCCTGAAATATAAAAACAGACGGGAAGGGCCGCCTAAATTTGACTTCTTCCCGGAATGTCCTACAATTAAAGTAACATTTTTTTCAAGGAAAAACTTTATCGTGGACTTTCTCATTAATGAACAACCCCGGCGTTCCCCCAATTTTCCGGCTCTTTTCGTTATATTCCCAGCCTTGCTCCTGTTTATTTCAGCAGGCTGCGATTTGTTTGCCCCGTCCATGTCGGAGATTTTTTTAGACGGCACCGGAATCGTCATGGTAACCGGGGTTGAAGGAAACACCCTGGTGGTTATGATGCCCGACGGAACCATTTTGTTTCCCCCCTCCGAAGAACTGGGGGTAACCACCCTAGGGCTTGAGCTTTTCAACCCCCGTGGGTACGTCCTCCGGCAGACCCTTTATAACGACGCCCCCGCCGGAGTGGCCTTGGCTCTGTGGCAAACGGGAACCGGGGCGATGGAGTTGGATGTAACCGGCGCCACGGAAGGGGAGGAATACCTTCTTACCCTGATTCTGGAAAGTCCCGACGGTTTAAGAAGGTTTGAGCCCTTTCCCCTAAAGCTGAGGTGCGTTACCTTTCAAACGGGCCTTGAGAATTTTATTGTAGAGGAGGAAACCTATCCGGCGTTTACCGGCTCCGAAGAGACGGCTTTTACGGTTACCCTGCCCTATGGCATTACAGGGATTACCCTGGGGGGCGGGACGATTCACCCCCGGGCGACGCTGTCGATTTACGCCGGTCTTGACGATTCGCCTTCGATTTTTCTCGGCAGCGGCGTTAAGACGATAACCCTGACGGGGCAGAACCTGATGCCGGGGGATAATTTTTTTTACTTTAAAGTAACGACCCCCGGCCCCGGTGAATTTTCCCAGGGCTGGACCCTCAACATCCTCTGGGGCGCCCCGGTTGGGCAGCCGGTGTCCTCCGTTGATGACCTGGAAAGGATTGGCCTTGATCCTGATCTGCCCCTGGATGGGGATTATGAACTCATCGCGGACATCGTTCTTCCCGATGACTGGACTCCCATCGGGCGTCCCGACAGCCCCTTTACCGGAATCTTTGACGGCAATGGCCGAACCATTACCATACCCGGCTTTGATTCTTCCACCCCGGCGGGGTTTTTTGGAACCACCAACGGCGCGGAGATCAAAGACCTGGACATTGTGCTGTCCGATGCCACTACAGGGGCGAAGCAGGCCGGGGGGGCGGCGGGGGTGGCCCGGGACACTACCTTTGAAAACGTTACCGTTTCGGGGAGCATGACCAATAACACCTCCAACGCGGATATCGGCGGCCTGGTGGGGCAATTTTATGGCGGCAGGATATATCGCTGCGCCGCGGAAGTGGATATTACCGCCAATTTTTCCGGGGGCGGCAGCGCCGGGGGCTTAGTGGGACTCGTGCCAAGCGATTCCCTTTCAATAGATGAAAGTTATGCCTCGGGGGATATTGTTTTTACGGCTAGCGCAACACAATCGTGGCAAAACTACTACGTTGGGGGTTTAGTGGGGTTCGTGCAAAGCAGCGCCCAGGCGGAGATAAAAAACTGTTACGCCGCGGAAGACCTTATCGTCCGGGGTTCAAATTCCTACGCTAATTCGTTCCTAATCGGAGGGTTGATAGGCCATGCCCTGGGCTCCCAAACCATTGAGAACTGTTACGCCTCGGGGGCGATAAAGGACGAAACCGGCGGCGCCGAAAACCGGGTGGGAGGGCTTTTTGGCGCTCTTACCGGGGGCGCTTCCGCCATTCGTTCCGCCGCCCTTTCGCCATTCCTAAGCGCCGCGGCGGGAACCTCCTTCCGGATAGTGGATGAAAACGCCGGGGGCGTTCTTGCCGGCAATATTGCCAACAGCGGCATGACCATAAACAACGCCACGGTTTCCGGCGGCGCTGCGAACAATCAAAACGGCGAGGATAAAAGCCCCGGGGAGTTGCAGTCCCAGGCAGCCTACGCCGCCCTGGGCTGGGATTTTGCCTCGGTGTGGAAGATGAATTCCGCCGCCCCCCATTATCCCCTTCTTCAATGGTCAAATTGAGAATTGCTGCAAGGCGGCGGGTAAACCTTGCGCGCCATTGCGTTTTCTGGTATAAAGAACTATGCATTGATCGGCGGATGAAAAGATTAAAATAGCTTAGGAAGTTATAATGGCTAAAGAAAAAAACGAGCGGCAGAATTCCGTCAAGGTACGATACCCCATCGGCCTTAAATTAGTGGTCATTATTACCATTCTCATCCTTATTTCCCTCTCCCTGATCACCGTACTGGTATCGGTGATGGTTTCAAACGATGTGCGCATTACCGCAGAAGACAACAACCTAAACGTCAACACCCGTTCCGCGGCGGAGGCGGAAAGCAGCCTGAACACCATCCGTTCCAACGCCTTGGTGCTGCTGGATATCCTTAACGCGGCGGGGAATTCTCCGGCCCTGGCCCGGCAGGCGGCGGCCTTTTTCTTTGAGCGGAGCCAGGACATTGCCGCCATTGTGGTGGCTTCGGTACCCCCGGAGGGCGGGAATTCCGGCGTCCCCCTTCTTTCTACCCGTTTAATCAACGACCGGTTTTTTCTTTCCAACGAGGCGGAGCCTTCCCGTATCGAGGGTTTTCTTGCCGGTTCGACCGGGGTACTGGAACGCTCGGCCCTGGGGGAGGCGATTATCCTTAATGCTGCGCCGGTTTTCGGCATTCCCCTGCTGGCCCTGTTTTATCCCTGGCAGGAAGGGGGCGCCAATGAGGCGGCGGTGATCTTCTTTTCCTCCGAATCCCTAAGCGAGATTTTTGGGACCGGGGCCAACTCGTCGTTTATGATTAACGGCGACGGGGATGTGCTGATCCACCCCCAGCAGGACATGGTCCGGGCCGGCGCCAACGTGGGGAATCAGGATTTTATCCGTTACATGTGGGAAAACTCGGATCAACTGAGCCTGCAAAGCCTTTACACCGGGGAAGATGGGGTGCAGTACTTCGGCGCGTGGACCAAACTATCCCTGGGCGGGGCCGTGGTGATTACCAATATCGAATACAACGTGGTTTTTGAGGGAATCGCCGCCACCACCCGGCGGAATGTCCTTTTGACCGCCGCGGTTGTGTTTGCTTCGATTATTTTTATTTGGCTTTTTTCCAAGAGCATCAGCAGCCCCTTGAAACTCCTCACCACGGCGGCGGAGCAGATTGAGGGGGGGCAATTTGAAATAAGCCTGCGGCCCCGGACCCAGGACGAGATTGGGGTTTTAACCGGCAGTTTTGGCCGGATGAGCACAGCCCTGGGAATTTTCGGCCGTTTTACCAACCGGGAAATAGCGATCCGGGCCATGCGGGGGGAGATTAAACCCGGGGGGCTGCCCAAGCAGGCCACGGTCTTTTTTTCCGACATCCGGGGTTTTACCGAAAAATCCGAAAACTTTACCAAAACCTACGGCAGCCAGGCTTCGGACAAAATTGTTCTTTGGTTAAACGACTATTTTACCAAAATGGTGGACTGTGTGGAAAAAACCAACGGCGTGGTGGATAAATTTATCGGCGACGCCGTAATGGCCCACTGGGGCACCGCCTATACCTCGGGCTCCCCCGGGGAGGACGCCCTTAACTGCGTCAAGGCCGCGCTCATGATGCGCGCCGCCCTCTTAAAAATGAACCGCGGCCGCAGCGAGGATGATCCGGGCAATCCCCCCATCCGGATTGGCTGCGGCATTAACACGGGAATTGTTACCGCCGGGCAGATCGGCAGCGAACAACGGATGGAGTACACCGTCATCGGCGATCCCGTCAACCTGGCCAGCCGGACCGAAGCCCTCAACAAGCCCCTGGGAACGGATATCCTCATTACCGAAGATACCTGGGCCCTGGTGGGGGACAAAATAAGAACCGAAGAAATGCCTTCGGTAAAAGTTAAGGGCAAGGAAAAGCCGGTTCGTTTATTTGCGGTGGTCAAGTTGGAGGCCGAAGAGGGACCGGAGACTCTGGCGGAACTGAGGGAGCTTCTGGGGATTCCTGCCCCGGATTTAAGCCGGGTTGACACCGGATCGGAAGAAAAAAAATATAAAATCGGGAATGAGGGATGAAGACTCAAGGGGCGGTTTCTCCGCTGCCGGGGCAGGGTGAAAAATCCGGACGGGGAAAGGGCCGGCAGCTCGACATCATCATTTATAGCCTCTGCCTGCTGGGGATGTTCCTTTCCCTAAATGCCTTTCGCCTTGATTTAAATCAAACCCTAACCCGGCAAAACGAGCAGCCGGTGGGTACCATCTCCTTTAAGCGCAAATCGGCCCAGCGGCGTTTTTCCGACCGGGTTTTGTGGGACCGGCTCCGGCAGGAAAGCCCGATCTATGACGGCGATTTTATCCGGACCGCCGAACTGTCGGAGGCGACGATTACCTTTGTCGGCGGCGGGGTGGTTGATCTGTCTGAAAGCACCCTCATTCAGCTTCACGGGGACTCCCGGGGGGCCCGGATTGACATTAGCGAAGGGGCGGTAAACGCGGCGGCCCTTGGAACCACCCTGGTTCTGGCCTCCGGGGACCGCCTGATTACCCTGGATCAAAACGCCGTGGTGCGGGCCGGGGTGGGCGGCGGGGATCTCCTTTATCGGGTGCTGGAAGGCAGCGCCGCCGGCGAAAACGGCACGGCTTTAAAGGCGGCCGCCCTGGCGCCCCGCCCTTCGGCCCGCCTTCTGTTTCCCGGAGAAGGCAAACTAACCGTCCCCTTCCGCTGGAACCGGATTGACCTTAATCCGGAAGAACCGGTGCGTCTTGAAGTGGCGGAGAACCAGGAATTTACCCGGATGGTTTTTCAAGGGGACTTTACCGGGCAGCAGGCTTCCACGGACCTGGGGGCGGGGGTTTATTACTGGCGGATTTCGGTTCCCGGAGAGGAGGATTCCCCAAGCCTGATGCTCAACACTTCGGCTTTTAGGGTTGTGGCGGTTCCCCCCCCGGTTCTCATTACCCCGGCCCAGGGCTATCTGTTTCAGTACCGGGCCAGGAGGCCCCAGGTCCGCTTTCAATGGGCCGAAATTACCGAGGTGGTTTCCTACCTGCTGGAAGCGGCGGATAACCCGGAAATGAATAACCCCCTCCTTGCCAGGGAAGTTCAGGGAACCTCCCTCTATACTTCGGAGCTGGGGCCGGGAACGTGGTACTGGCGGGTGCGGCCTTTGTTTCCCCCGGGCTGGGAGGGGGCCATCGGCGAAGCCTCCCCGGCGTCTTTTCAAATTGTGCAGCGGGGCAGCCTCGAAGCGCCGGAGCTGCAATCCCCGGATCACCGGGGCTTGGTGAACATTTCCCAGGGCCGGGGGGACCTCTACTTTTCCTGGCAGGCCGGCCCGGAGGCCATGTCTTACACAATCCGCATTTCCCCTAACCAGGATTTAAGCGAAGCCCTGATAAACGGCGTCTCCAGGGACAACTTTTTCATTTACCGGGCCGAGGAAACCCTCCTTAGGCCGGGAATCTACTACTGGGCCGTTTTTCAAACCGATGTGGAGGGTAACGATTCCGCCTTTTCGGAGGGGCGGTCCTTTACGGCTATCGAGGGAGAACTGATTCAGAGAACGGTCTTTCCCCCCGATGGGTACACCATTGCCGTCAACAGGCTGCCGGACCTCCGGTTTACCTGGAAAAGCAACCTGCCCCTGGCTACCCGGTTTCAGGTTTCGGACCGGGCGGATTTTGGAGAGATGGTTCAGAACGAGGAAGTGGTCGGCGAGGGCATCCAGGGGCGGCCCCTGCCGGAAGGCCGCTGGTACTGGCGGATTCGGGCGGAGAGTCCCGCGGGCAGCGTTTTTGAAACCCCCCCCAAGAGCTTCATCATAGCCCAGGCTCTGCCTGCCCCGGTTCTCCGGGAACCTGCCGACGCCGGCCGGGCGCTGATACCGGAAGGGACGGCCCTTCAGTTTGTTTGGGAAGCCTCCCGGGGGGCGGAGTACTATCAGTTTAAACTGTTTCACCAGGGGAACCCCAACGAGGCGGTTTTTGAAAACCTTTTTTACGGGGGAACCCGGCTTAGTTTGTTGATGGACCCCTACCCCGAAGGGGAGTACCGTTGGACCGTTCAGGGTTTTGCCTCCGAAAGCTCCCTGAGTACCCGAAGAAGCGGCCTTTTGGCGGAGGGCCTCTTTACGGCCCGGAAGGTCCGCCCCATAAGCCTGGATTACCCGGCTAACGGCGCTCAAATCGAAGGGCTTACGGCCTACTTTCAGCCGGAGATGGTCCAATGGAGTTCCGTGGATCAGGCGGTGGAAACCCGGTTTGTTCTTTCCCAGCGGCCAGATTTTAGGGACCCCCTAAGCCAGACGGATAACCCGGCCCAAACCCTTACCCTGCCCCGGCTCCGTCCCGGCACTTACTACTGGACCGTCCGGGGCCAGGCCTCGGACGGCTTTGACATTAGCCCCCAGGCGCCCCGTTCTTTTACGGTACTTCCCATTCCCCCCCTGCCGGCGGTAGAGAATCTCCTGCCCCGGAACGGAAGGGTTATTACGGCGGCGGACCTGCGGCAAAACCGGAGCATCTCCTTCTCCTGGGATGAAATGCCGGAAGCCACGGCTTACCTCTTTGCCCTCCAAAAGGAATCCGGGCCGGTTATCCTTCAGGAGATCCTCGGTCAGCCCGGTTTTGTTCTGGAGGACCTGACCCTTTTGGATCGGGGAACCTTTGTCTGGCGGGTCGAAGCGGTTATGGTAGACTCCCTGGGGGATCGGGGGGATGAGGGAATCCTCCGGCGCGGACAAGAGCAGGAAAGCCGGTTTAGCCTCGATTTTGCCCTGCCCGGCGCGGCCCGTGTTCAGGAGCCAGGATTGCTTTATGGCAGAGAATAAACAACCCCGCCGCAGAGGGGCAAGTAAAAAATTCCCGCTGATAATTATCCTCCTCCTCGGCGGCGTTTTTCTGCCTGCCCAGGAGGGGGAGTACCGCCTGGGGGAAGACGGCAATTTTATTCAGGTGCTGCGCTGGCAGGAAGAGCCGGAGGCCCTGTACTACGAAGCGCAGATCCAAGGGCAGACCCCCGCGGGGTGGGAAGAGGTTCTTACCGCCGCCGCCGAAATGCCGTTTATTGAAATTTCCCTGACCGCGGGGGACTACCGCTGCCGGATCTTAGTTTACGACTTGCTGGGAAGGCCGGCGGGAACCTCAGACTGGACCCGGTTTGAAATTCGTCCGGCCAAGGACCCGGAGATTTTCCGCTTTACCCCGGAGGCCTTCTATCTGGATGAAGATGTTACCTGGGTTCTGAACCTTACGGGACGGAACCTGGTTGAGGGGATGGACATTTTCTTAATAAACTCAGGTCTGCGGGAAGGGATTATCAGGCCCAGGACGATAACGGTGGACCCTGCCGGCGGGGGAGCCCGGTTGAACTTTGACTTCCGGCAGTTGACCACCGGGGAGTATGCCATTTACGGGGTAAACCCGGGGGGCCTGGAAACCCGGGGGGGGAACTTTCGGATTGCCTTCAAAAAACCTGTGGATATTAATCTCTCCGGGGGATACCGGCCTTTGCTTCCCCTTTATGGGGAGATTCATCAACTGCTGCCTACCTGGTTTTTCCCCATCGGGGCCTATGGGAGGGCGGGGATCATCCCTCTCAAGCGGGATTGGGGCTACCTGGGCTTTGAGATTGAACCCGCCTGGCACCTCTGGACCTCCCGGGGAAACTGGTACGAAGTGAAGGCCCAGATTATCGGGGCAACCTTGTTCGGGGTTTACCAAAAGCTCTATAACCGGGTACTTACCTTTAGCTTTAGGCTGGGGGGCGGCCTCTATGCCGTGCTGGACTATCACCTGGTCTATTCTTCCGGCCTTAAAACCGCCCCGATAACGATTCTCATCCCGGTTGCCGCGGCGGGGATTTCGGTTCAGTGGTTTATCCGGAAGCCCTTTTTTCTGGAAACCGGCTTTGATTTTACCCACCAGTTTAGCCGGGAAAACCCCCAGCCGGGATACCTGCGGCCCTTTGTGGGGGCCGGCTGGAACCTTTAACGCATAACCCGGCCGGAAGCGTCGCCTCCCGCAAGTTTCCTGACCTCCTCCGGAGAAACCTGATTAAAGTCTCCTTCTATCGAATGTTTAAGGCAGCCGGCGGCCGCGGCAAACTCCAGGCTTTCCTGAAGGCCCAGGGAAGAAAGGCTTCCATAAATTAGCCCCGCGGCAAAACTGTCCCCGCCGCCGACCCGGTCCACAATGTGCACCCCGTATTTTTTAGAAACATAGGCCCTTCCCTGGTCGTACAATAGGGCGCTCCAGTTGTTATCGCTGGCGGAGAGGGATTCCCGCAGGGTAATGGCGGTCTGCTTAAAACCAAAACGGTCGGTGAGGATCCGGGCTGTTTCTTCATAGTCCTTATCCCTTAGCCGTCCGCCGGTAAAGCCCCCGCCGCCCCGGATTCCAAAAACCGCTTCGGCGTCTTCCTCGTTGGCAATGCAGAGGTCCACGAAGGGCATCAGGCCGGTCATAACCCTGCCGGCCTTTTCCCGGGACCAGAGGTTTTTGCGGTAGTTGAGATCGCAGGAAACGGTAAGGCCGGCGGCCTTGGCGGCTTGGCAGGCCCCCTGGGTAACCGAGGCCGCCTGGTCCGAAAGGGCGGGGGTAATGCCGGTAAAGTGAAACCAGCGGGCCCCCTCAAAAATCTTAGGCCAATTAAAATCCTCCGGCCCGGCCTCGGCAATGGCCGAGTGGGCGCGGTCGTAGATCACCTTGGAGGGCCTTTGGGCGGCCCCTTTTTCGATAAAATAAATCCCCAGCCGCCCCCCCCCGGGGACGATAAACGAAGTGTCCACTCCGAATTCCCGCAGCCGGTTAAGGGCGGCCTGCCCTAATTCATTATTAGGCAGTTTGGTGACAAAGGCCGCCTCCAGGCCAAAGTTGGCCAGGGAAACCGCCACATTGGCCTCGCCCCCCCCAAAACTGGCCTCAAAGGA
>JAISRN010000211.1 GCA_031273605.1 Spirochaetales bacterium
GGGGGCGGTTACGGTTTCCCAGGGGAAAGACACAAGCTTCACCATCACCAACAGCTCCGTGGTTGTGGAAGTGGATAACCCCGGCAATTCCGGCGCTTTGTCGGCTATTGCCCCGATCCTGACAACCCTTACCCTCAAAAATATGTCCTTTACCGACCTCCAGGAGGTAAGATGGCAGGGGGTGAGTTTTGCCGGGAATCCCCTGGAAGACGCCCTTACCATCGGCGCCACGGTAAGCCAAACGGTGAGCCCCGGTTACGGCTACATCTACTTTAAACGGAAAACCAATCCCGCGGTGGTCCGCAGCAAAGAGGTGATTACCATTAATACAAATGAGGCCAAAGAATTTGTTTTCACCGACAGCACCCTGATTGTGGAAACAAACAACCCGGACAATATGGGCACCCTAAAGGACATGCCCACCACGGTTATCTTTTTTGACGACGCCGAGGGGGAAGTGCAGGGATACGCGGAAAGAAGGGATTCCGCCTATTATGCCGCCAAAACGGATCTGCCCGGCTATGTGGCTTCTTCTTCATACAACTTTTATGAACCCAGGGCTGGCAGCCGATCCATCGCCGTGGGGGGTTCCGGGGATGCCAAACTTCAACTGAATGTTACCCTGAACCGGGCTGCCAGGCTTTCTTTCTGGTACGCCACCAAGGGGGACGGGACTTCCCACAATGCCGCTTTTTCGATAGACGGGGACCCGCCGGAAAACACCTGGAGCGGCAACATCAATTGGTCCCAGGTGCAGTACTCCCTTTCTGCGGGAAGCCATCAACTGATATGGACTAAGATTGGGCACACCACAGGGAACAACTACTATTACCTCTCCCTGGATGACATTCTGATTGTCTACACCGAGTAGGAACAGGGCAAGAATTCTCAATCTAACCTTACAGGCTGATGATGCCGCCGATGGACACATCGTCCCTGCTGCCCTTTTCCGAAAAGCGGGGCAGAAATTCTTCCAGTTGTTTTTTTCCCGCCGCAAAACCTTCGGCGATAAAATTATCGTAGATCCTTTGGTACAGCCCGGAAAGGTGTTTTTCGTTTTCATAAACCGGGTAAGAGTTGTCCACCCCGTCGGTGCCGAGAAAAAGGGCGGCGGGTAAAGGGGCGCCTTCCGGGGAATAAAAATGCCGGAACCTCTCCGCCGCGTCCAGGTCGCAAAGGGAGGTGGTTGCGTTAAAGCAGCAATCCTCGTCCCAGGGAACGGGCTGGGCCGCCCCGCCCTCCGTATCTAAAACGACGCACCGGCCGTCGCCGATTTGGATGCCGAACCAGCGGCCCCCGCCGGCGGACCCCGGCAAAATCAGGGCCGCCGCGATGAGGGTGGTTCCGTAGGCCACGGGGGGGTTAAAGACGCCCTCCATCATTTCCTCGCTGATTATCTCCCCAGAATCGGGGGGGCCTTGATTCCAATCCTCAATAACCGCCTCATTCCAATCCATGACAATATCAAGTTCAAGGCCGGCAAGGGCCGCGTCCATCCCATCGCAGGGGGGGACCGCCGAGGCCAAGTCCTTGATGCGTTTTAAGGCGCATACGCAGGCAAAACGGGCGCCCCGGTCGCTGCGAAAATGGGGCGCGCTGCCGTGTCCGTCGGCCACCGCGACGATACGGAGGCCCTCCTCCTCATAAGACAGGGCGTAATCCTGGGAAGGCCGGCCCTGTTTAATATGGCTTGCCCCCGGGGCGGAACAGGCGAAGGCCCGGCGGTCTTCTACCATTCCTCCTCCTGGGGATCGCTTTTACTTTCCGCGGCAATCTCCGCAAGCTGGGCGTTCAGTTCCTGCTGTTTGGCGGTGGTTTCAAAAACGGGCGCCCCCGAGGGATCCGCCACCGCCCCGGAGGGGGCCTGAACCTGGACGCTTCTGCTGGCCACCTGGGAGGCCCGGACGCTGACAAATTTAATCATCCTTTTCAGCATCGCCGCGTTATGCACGTCCAGCACCGATTCTATACCGCCGGTAAATTCCGCAAGGCGTGTTTTATTCGCGTCCTCCCCTATGGCCACCGCCGCTTTGATGCCGTGCTTAAACCAGTTGTTGTTTTTTAATTCGGCAAGGCCGCCGGCAAAATCATCGGTGGGTTCCCCATCGGAAAGCAAAAAAAACGCCGGGGCGAAGGAACCGGTGGCCTCTTTCATAAAAGCCTTAGTGGAAAGTTTATCCGCCAGTTCCCTAAAAGCCCCGCCCATGCTGGTGTTTCCCCCGGCGTCAAGGTACTGCCACTTAAAATTTTCCACGTCCACAGGCCCCTCCGGGGTGATCCAGCGGACATCGCTGGAAAATTCCAGGACCGCCGCCTTGACCAGGGCATCGGCGTTAGATGCGGAAAGCTCCCGCAGATCGGGAATCACCTCCTCAATGGCGGTGTTCACCGCGCCAATCTTGGAACCGCCCATGCTTCCTGAAGTGTCCAGCAGAAAAAACAACACCATTGTTTTTCGGGGAATCGCTTCTATAACGTCATTCAAACCCATCTGTTCCTCCTTTTTACTTTCATTTTATCCGGGCGGTAAGGGCGCCAAAGATAATTTGCGCGCCCTTTTCCAGGGCCACGGTTTTACCCGGCCCCTTGGAAACCTGCTTTCCCCCGGGAGTAATCGCGAGCCAGCTTTTCTTTGAGCGGTTTTTTAAGAGGGGCGCGCCGGTCTGTTCATCTTTAACCGCCTCCCCGGTGAGGGTTTCAAAATCATCGGAATCCCCTTCGGTATGGCACGCGTAGAGCCTGGTCCGCCGGTGCAGGGGGATTTTGTATTTCGGCGTTTCAATATAGGAATCAAAAACCTGCTCCCTGCCGCACTGGGGACACTTTACCGCCCCCAGGGGATCGGCAAAAAACACGTTGCCGCAGGGGGCGCCTCCTTTGTCCGTTCCGGGGCATTTGTAAATTTCTCCCCGGAGGCGGATAAAGGCTTTAAGCCAGTCCCGTTCAATAACCCGGCAGGAGCCGTCCGAAAGGGCCTCCTTGCTGAAGGCCCGGATAAATTCATCCTGAATGTATTTGGGAAAGAGGGGCCAGCGCTTAAGCGCGTTGTTGTTGATCCCCGGCAGGGCTTCGTTGGATCGATCTTTGGGATCAAAGATGAATACCGGCTCCTCGCCGTAAATTTTCCGTTCCAGGGCCTCGGTCATGCAGGGGGGGTAGGCTTTCTTTCCTTCCAGGGGATGATTGCAGAAAAGCAGCAGGAAAAGGACCACCGCCAGGGAAAACTTGTCGGTGTTGATGCCGGGGACCTCTTTGCCCAGCACAATTTCCGGGGCGATGTAGCGGCACTTTCCGGCAATCCCCAGATTCTTGCCGTATTCGGCCACGTTGTCGTTGTCGCAGATCAGGACCTCCCCGGTTTTCGGGTTAATAAAAAAATTGCCGTCGTTCAAATCCTGGTAGCTGTAACCGGAGTTATGGAGTTCCCGGAACGCCGCGGTTATCCTGAGGGCGGTGTTCACCAGGGCGGTAACGGAGGCAAAGTGTTCCTGGGCCAAAAGGAACTGCGAAAAATCCCGGAATTCCGGGGGGCGGAGATTCATAATGTAGCCGAAAGCGCCATTTGAGTTTTTTTCGGTAATGTCCTCGGGCCACAGGAAAGCCCCATTGGGGGCGCCCTTTTTGATGTTGTTTTCCAGGTTTTCGTAGAACCTCTCCGGGTTTTTGAGTTTTTTCCCGGAATACCATTTAAGGGCCTTGGGCTTGCCGTTGTACAAGACCCGGTACACCGCCCCCTGTCCGCCCTCGCCGATTTTTTCCCCTACCTTGACGGTCCTGAAATTCCTGGTTTTGATAAGGGTTCCCTGCTTTAAGTCGGACATCATGGGCTCTCCCGGACTTTGTCATCATCATACCGCGATTCATCATTCTGGTAAAGCCATTTGCCTCGGTGGTTATAGGTTCCCGGCCTTTCTCCCCCTTGCCGATAGGCGGAAATGAAAGAAGGGCTCAAACCGTAGTCGCTGATATGAACTTTGCCGCCCATGAGGATCCGCCTTATTTTGTTTCCGTAGAAGGCCCTCGAGCCTATGTATTTTAGGCCCGGGGGCAGACAAATTTCAGTTAACCGGTTGCTTCGAAAAGCCTCGCTCTGGATTTCTTCAAGGCTGTCCGGCAGGGAAAGGGCGCTTAATTTATTTTCAAAAAACGCGCTCCCCCCGATTCCCTTAAGGGACGGGGGAATCCTCAGCTCCCCCTCAAGCTGATTGGAAGCAAAGGCAAAGCAGCCAAGAGAGGCAAGTCCCGGAGGGAGGAGGATAGTTTTTAACTTGTTGAATCGAAAGGCATGATCGCCGATCCTCGCCAGTCCGGCGGGAAAAACAAGGTTTTCCAGTTGATTACCCTCAAAGGCCCGGTATCCAATTGAGGCAAGCCCGGAGGGGAAATCAAGGGCTCTCAGCCGATTACCGGTAAAGGCTTCGCCGCCGATGGCCGTCAGGGTTTCAGGCAGGCCCAGGCTTTCAATTTGATTGTTCTCAAAGGCCCCCGCTTCAATTGAGGTAAGGCCGGAAGGCACATCAAGGGATCGCAGCTTATTGTAGCTAAAGGCGCCGCCGCCGATGGTCTTCAGGGTTCCCGGCAGGGACAGGTTTTCAATTTGATTGTTCGCAAAGGCGCCGCCCCCAATTGAGGCAAGGCCGGAAGGCGCATCAAGGGATATTAGCTTATTACAGTGAAAGGCGCCGCCGCCGATGGATTTTAGGGTTCCCGGCAGGGACAGGTTTTTAATTTGATTGTTCGCAAAGGCCCTCTCTCCGATGGAGAGGAGGCCCTGTTCCAGGACAAGTTCCGTAATTTGATTATCCTCAAAGGCGTGGGCTCCAACCCGGGTAACAGTTCCGGGAATCCGAAGCCTGGTAATGCCGTTCTTTGAAAAGGCATAATCCCCTATTTCCTGAACGCCCCCGGGGATAATAAGCTCGACGATATTTTTTTCCCTATAGGCCCCTTCCCTGATGACCCTCATGTCCCCCGGAATCCGGACCCTCCTGGGCAGCCTTGCCCCGCAGGAGGAACAAAAGACGGCTTGGGGCGCCGCATCATTGCCGCAGGCCGGACAGGGGAAAACGGCCGATTCAAGGGGCAGATAATCTTCTTCTTTGATCCCGGCCTGATATTCCTCTTCGGGGGGCTCCGTTTCCCCCGGCGTTTCTTCCCCCGACCGCAGCAGGGCGCAGAGCAAAGTTATCATCCCCCGGGCCGTCCCGGCTTCGATAAACCGGGTTTCCCGGAGTTCCCGCTCCAAAATCAGCGCGGTTTGGGGCAGATCCTCGGCGGCGCGGATCCTCCGGTGGCAGCCTTCTTCAACAAGCTGAATCAAGAGGCGGCTTTCGTTTTTGTGCTCCCCCCCGGTCCAGTCCGCAAGAAATCCGCCGAAGCTAGGGGCGTCAAAAATCTCAACCCCCTGCTCGTCAATAAGCCGGCGGAGCGCCTGGGCGAACCTATCGTCGATCACGCCGCCTCCCCATCATTTTTCTCCCTTCCTATGGGCATACTATCCCCATTATTCACAAAGAAAAAGAAAGGATCAACCAAGGTTTTGCTTAAGCGGCAGGCGGGCGGTCTACAGGGCGACTAATTCATCACCAAATATACGCTCAAATTTACGCAGGGTTTTCAATGTCGGATTTGCCGTCCGGGGATTCTCAAGTTTTTGATAAACCTGATATGGGGTTTACGAATGGAATACCCTCAAGGTAACTTGCCATAACGGCCAAGCTAATCGAGGAACTTCCGGTAATCCGGGGTTTTGGGGGAAAAGGCAAGTTCGGTTTTTAAAAAGAGCAGGGCCGTTTCCGCCAGGACGCCGGGGGGAAGGGGGGCCGGGCTAAGGGCTTCCCCAAGCTCCGCCCCCAGGGTTTCGTCCAGGTAGGCCGGGGTTTCCGGGGAAAAGCCGGGGAGGAGCCCGCCGCCCCCCGAGGGGCCCCGGGCCGCGCAGGGGCCGCAGAGGAAGCCGGTCTCCCGGAGGTCGTAGTAAAAAGGCCCGGCGGCCAGGTTGGCCCCGCAGTTCCGGCAGCGCCGGTAATCCAGCCCAAAGCCGCTTATCTGCAAAAAACGCCAAAGGAACTGGCCGTTCAGCCGGTCCAAATGCTCCGGGGGAGTCCGCCCCAGAAGCCCCAGGGCGTCCCGGAGGAGCCGGAAGGTAGCCTGCCCCGCCTCCTCCCGGTTGCCCCCCGCCCCGGTACGGAGCAGGAGTTCCCCCCACAGCCCCGCCAACTGAACCTTGGCCAGGTGGCCCCGAAAATCCGGGTAGGCCGCCAGGAGTTCCCCGTCGCTAATCTTGCTGGAATTCTTAACCGGATCGTGGTAAATGAGGAGCCTGAGCCGGCAAAAGGGTTCGGTACTGCCGGAAAGACGGTTTTTGCCCTTGTAGGCCCCGTGGAGGACGGCGTCCCGGATTTCACCGGCGGAGTCCAGGCAGATCACCGCCTTGTGAAATTCCTGAATTCTCCGGCAGTGGAGGACGATCACCTCCCGCCAATGGCTGCGTTCCATGGGACTTTAGGATACAAAATTCTGTTGAAAGTGGATAGTATTCTTAGTATTTTATGAGTGAGGAGTACCCATGGCCGAAGAAAAACAACTCATCCCCGCAGATACTGTCCTTCCCGGGACTCTCTGCCTGCTTCCCCTCCAGGGCAACCCCATCTTTCCGGGGGTCTTTATGCCCCTGATGATTCAGGACCCCCCGGAGATGGCTCTCATTGAAAAGGCCCTGAGCGGCGACAGCGTTTTAGGGATGCTCCTCCTTAAGTCCGGCGAGGGGGGGGCTAACGACGAGAACGATTTTTACCGGGTAGGCACCGCGGCCAAGATAGTGAAAAAGATCAATCTCCCCGACGGGGGAATGAACATCTTCATTTCCACCCTTAAGCGGTTCCGGATAAAGCGATTCCTTACCCGGACCTTTCCCTTTAACGCCCTGGTGGAGTACGTCGAAGACTCCAACGACAAAAACATCGAAACCAGGGCCTACATGAGGGCGGTCATTACCGAGATGAAACAGCTCTCCCAGGAGAACCCCCTCTTTTCCGAGGATATGCGGCTTAACCTGGTTAACATCGATCAGCCCGGCAAGGTGGCGGACTTTGCCGCGTCCATCCTTAACATCAGCCGGGACGAGCAGCAAAGGGTTTTGGAATTAGCGGATGTGCAGCAGCGGTTCATCAAGGTTCTCTTTCATATTAAGAAGGAGCAGGAACTCCTTAGAATCCAAAAAAAGGTTCAGCAGGATATTAACGAAAAGGTAGAAAAAAGCCAAAAAGAATATTTTCTTAAAGAAGAGCTTAAGATCATTCAGAAGGAGTTGGGCCTGCCCACCGATGCCAAAACCGGGGAGCTTAGGCGCTTTGCCGAGGCGGTAAAAAATTTTAACCTGTCCGGGGAAGTGAAGGAGCAGGTTGAGCAGGAGTTGGAAAAATTCTCCCTCATGGACCCCAACTCATCGGAGTTTATCGTTACCCGGAATTACCTGGAAACCATCATTAACCTGCCCTGGAATGATCCCCTTCAGGAGGAATTTGACATTCTCAAGGCCAGGGAAATTCTGGACGCGGACCATTACGGGCTTAACGATGTGAAGGACCGGATTCTCGAATTCCTGGCGGTACGCAAACTCAAGAAGGACAGCCGGGGGTCCATCCTTTGTCTGGTGGGCGCCCCGGGGGTCGGAAAAACCTCCATCGGCAAATCCATAGCCCAGGCCATGAATAAACAGTTCTTCCGGTTTTCCGTGGGGGGCATGAGGGACGAGGCGGAGATCAAGGGCCACCGGCGGACCTACGTGGGGGCCATGCCGGGGAAGATCATTCAGGGCCTCAGGATCGTCAAAACCAAGGACCCGGTATTTATGATCGATGAGATTGACAAAATGGGGGTTTCCTATCAGGGGGACCCTTCTTCGGCCCTGCTGGAGGTGCTGGACCCGGAGCAAAATGTTTCTTTCCGGGATCACTACCTGGATCTGCCCTTCGACATTTCCCGAATCCTCTTTATCGCCACCGCCAACACCCTGGATTCCATTCCCCAGCCCCTGATTGACCGGATGGAGATCATCCGGCTGTCCGGCTATATTGATGAAGAAAAAATTGCCATTGCCCGGCGCTACCTGATTCCCAAGAGTCTTCTCCGGGCGGGGGTAAAAAAGAAGGACGTGAAGTACTCCCCCGCGGGGCTTAAGGCCATTGCCCGGAACTACGCCCGGGAATCCGGGATGCGCAGTTTTGAAAAGGCCCTGGACAAGATTCACCGGAAACTGGCCAAGGCCATGGTGCTGGAAGAGAAAAAGCCCCCCTTCCTCATTGACTCCGGGGACCTGGAAAGCTTTTTAGGCAAGGAGGTTTTTCGCTCCGGGGACATTAAAGAGGCGGCCACCCCGGGAACGGCCATTGGATTGGCCTGGACCAGCCTGGGGGGAGACACCCTCATCATTGAGGCGGTGGATAATCCCGGGACCGATGAAATCAAGCTCACCGGTCAAATGGGCAAGGTTATGCAGGAATCCGCCGCCATTGCCTACTCCTGGGTACGTCACTGGGCGGCGGAATGGGGGGTTCAGGAGGAATGGTTTAAGGACAAGAGCATCCACCTCCACATCCCCGAAGGGGCCACCCCCAAGGACGGACCTTCCGCGGGAATCACCATGGCCTCGGCGCTCCTCTCCCTGGCCGCCAGGCGGACCATCAAACCCTTTCTGGCCATGACCGGGGAACTTTCCCTCACGGGGAAGATTTTGCCCATCGGCGGCCTGAAGGAAAAAACCATAGCCGCCCAGCGGAACCGGATCAAAACCATCCTGATCCCCCAGGACAACCTAAAGGACTTAGACGAGATTCCCGATCATATCCGCCGGGGAATCAAGTTCATTCCCCTATCCACCATGAACCAGGCGGTCCCGGAGATCTTCGGCCGCCCCCTCCCCGGAAAGGGCGCCTCTCCGGGTAAGGCCGGGCCGGCGTGATGTTCCGCCCTCCCCTCCTCCCGGCGGCCTGGCTCTTGGCGGCGGCCTGGCTGGGGCCGTTCTTTCCGGCCCTGGCCCAGGAGAAGCCCCCCCTGTGGCTCTCCTTTACCGGGGACCTCATGGCCCACTCCATCAACTACCGGATGGAAGATTACTCCCGAATCTACGCCCCCCTGGGAAGGCTCTTTTGGGAGGATGATCTCACCTTTACCAATGTGGAGTTTCCCATGGACCCTTCCCGGGGAATGAGTACCTTTCCGGTTTTTAACATTCATCCCTCCTATCTGGGGGCCTTCATTGATGCCGGGGCGGATGTGCTGTCCCTGGCCAACAACCACACCGGGGACGCCGGACCCTCCTCCCTCCGGGCCACCGCGGCCTCGGTCCGGGCCCTGGCGGAAGAAGCCGGCCGGCCCCTGTACTTCTCCGGCATCGAGTCCCCCGGCCTGGGGACAGACCGCCTGGGGGGGTATCCGGTGACGGCCTTCACCTACCGAGGGTGGCGCATCGGGTTTATCGCCCTAAGCCAGTACAGCAACGCCCCGGTGGAATCGGGGTCCCTCTTCCTCCTGAACTACGACAATGCCGCCGCCTGCCGCCGGTTTTTAGAGGAGCTCAAGGCCATCCGGCCGGGGTACGATCTCTTTATCGTTTCCTATCACGGAGGGGTGGAGTACGCCACCCGGCCCCAGCAGGCCCAGGTTGACTTTTACCGCAGCCTGGCCGCCGCCGGGGCGGATATTGTCTGGGGCCAGCATTCCCATGTGCTGCAGCCCGTGGAAATCCTCGAAACCTCCCCCGGACCTTCCTACGGGATCATCTTCTACTCCCTGGGGAATTTTCTCTCCGGCCAGGGGAGGATCATAGACGAAACCCTGCCCGAGGAGGACTGGTCCTATACCGGAGATTCCGCGGTGTTCCAAATCCGGGTGGTCCCTGCCGGGGCGCCCGGGGCAGCGGGGGAAGTCCTCCGCCCCTCGGTAAGCGAGGTGAAACCCATAGCCATTGCCAACTACATGAACCCCAACCGGGAAATTCTCCTTTACCTATTGGAAGACCTGGCGGACCTGCCCCTGCCGCCCCCCTGGGATGAGTTTTACCGGGAGCGCCGGAGAATCATGCGGGATTTTTTTGCCCGAAACATCCGGAAGGTTGAATGAATAATCCGCCGCAGGGCGCTAGGCTTGGTTCAAAATAAACGCCAATGTTATATCCGCAGTCCCTTTAATCGTTAATCATTGACTCCGCCTGCTTGATTTCTTTTTTGTCGTGAATATTCATTTTTTCAAAAAATATTTTGTTTCTTGATTCTACCCGTTTATAAATATCCCTCCAGCGAATTACTTCCGCATATTGATTTGCAATGGTTTGACTGCCGCCAAATATTTGAATATCAATAGAGGGACGAACAAATCCTTCTATGCCATATATTTTTCTGTAACCAGCAGGGCGATCATATAGATTGAAGCTATCAGTTATCAAATAGGTATAAAAGTTTTCAATAGGGAAATCATCACTAAGAAAATTGGCAATTAATTCAGCATATTTATCCATTTGAAAGGCATTTTCACTTAACCCGATTTTTGGATCTTTCAATTCAAGAATGATACACTGATGTTCTTCCGGGAATAACAATATATCCATCCGTTTTTCGAGCCGCTTTTTATTAAACGCGTTTACTTGTTCCTTTTCAAAACCCGTTAATTTCCTAATAACCTTTTTTCCTTTAAATTCAATATCCTCAATAGCAATTTCACTTGTTCCCTCAAAATAAATAAAGAGCTCATCAAGCAGCCAGAGGTTAGAGTTGATATTATTTTTTGTTGTTTTAGGCAGCAGGAGATTTTGGAAAAAAGCTTCATTTTTTATTTTGCCCTGTTCAAAGATCCTTAATCCTTCATCAAAAAGATTCAAAATGTACTTTCGGTACATTATATAACTTGATAAATTGATAAGGTTTTCAGCATTAACCCGGCTGATGAGGTTTTGCATTTCATCTTGAAGTTTCTGAAAATCAATATCTTCTGTTTTATCGCTCTTTATTTTTTCAACAGTAATATTTATCTGCTTTATTGTTTCTTGCTGCAATTCCTCATGAACTTCCTTTACTTTTGCAAGGACTTTTTGGGGAGTATCGCTATATTTGATTGAATCAAGCAGCTTTTCTTTTGTTTTTTCATCAGAAAGCATATATAAAAACGCTTTGTTATTTGCGGTTTTATTGTTACGCTCGTCATTTAAAGCATCAATAACTGTTTTTTCTTTTTTTTCATTCAGAATACCCAATTCATACTGTAAAAACTTATCGATTTTTCCCTTGAGAATGCCTTCTATTCGTTCTTTTGTGATGTATTTTTTCCCTTTTTCATTTTTTTCGCTCGGTAAAGACAGTTTCGTCCTTGATTCATTTAAGAATTTACTAAAATAAGGTGATTTTAAATAAATAGTATAATAGAATTGTGTCCCGAATTTGTCCTCCAATATATTTTGCGGTAAATCAAAATTTGAGATATCGCCAGCCGAACGTTCATCAACGACATAAAAAGCCTTATTGTTTGCAATGTTTTTTGTTTTTATATGAACAATATCAAACCCAATATCACTCATGCCTTCAAATCCAGAATCATCTTTTATAGTAAAATTATCAAGGATTACTTTATCTTGATTTAATTTTTCTGTATTGATAACCCCTTCTGATACACCGCTGTCATCAACGAGCCTGATTTCAAATTTTTTCTTTTGGGCCAGCAAATAATGTAAATGCACATAAAAGTGGCTTAGTATTTCCTTGCTGTAATAGTTGCCATCTTTTTTAGTATAATCAATAAACATTTCTCTTATGCCATTAAAAGAAATCCTGGTATTAACCGGCGTGCCAGCGGCGGCTTCATTCTTATCATCATTAATACTATTTCGATCAAAATTAAATTTACGATTATAAGTTTTATCGGCAGCTTGATATGTACTGTCAATTTCGACCATCTTGAACACTTTTAAAAATGCGATCCTGCCTTCGCCCCTACCTCCTTCATGATTGGTTTTATAAATAGTCTTTGTGAATTTCTCATAGTTTTCATCAGTAAATCCTTCGCCATTATCGATGATAGAGAATCCTGTGATAAAATTGTCTTTATCTTTTTCGATTTCATTAGCTTTATACTGCCGTTTCAAATTAATTGTGATTAAAATCTCTTTATTGTTCGCACAGCAATAAAGAGAGTTGGAAACCGCTTCAAAAAGACAAAAAAGAAAGCCTTGCTCCTCAGATAAATCATAGCGCCGGACAATGTCGTCTATATCTGCTGTTAAATTAAAACCTGCCATTATACACGCTCCATAAATCCATTATTATTTTTCCTCCTCTCCCAACTTCATTCCTGCCATTAGGCTATTATACCATGAAAAATGCGGAGGTGGTAATAGGCCGGCGGAAAGGCGCTTTTAGGGTTCCGGAAAATCGGGGGGGTATTCGTAGCTCCGCAGGTAGTAACCCCGGATGTCAAAGGCTTCCCCGGAGGCCGGGAGGGACCGGGCGATGTACTTGGCGGTCCAGTTTCCCCGGGAATCGTAGCGGTAAAAATACCGGGTTTCCGAAACCGCCTCCCCCAGGGAATCAAACTCGGTCTCCCCGGTTAGGTGGCCCTTCTCGTTAAACCGGTAGACCGTCCGGCCGCTCTGGGCGTCCCGGTAGTTAAAGATCCGTCGTTCCGTTTCCCCGGAGGAAGGGTAGTCGTACTCAAAGCGCCACCGGATGAAGGGATCCTGGCCAAAGGCCGTTTCCCCCTTGAGACGATCCTCCCCGTCGTATTCCAGCCGCCGCTGCCAAACCAGAAGATTCTTCCAGTAACGGTCAAATTTTTTAATTTCCTGAAGACGCCCGGATTCATCGTAGGCATACTCAAACCGCCAGCCGTAGGTTCCCGTGGTGTAAAGCCGCTCCAGGGAAATCAGAGGATAGGGAGGATAGGGGGAGTAGACAAAGGTTTCCATATCGGGAGTCCCGGCGCCGGGGTGGTGAAACTCCCGCCAAAGAAGCCTGGACTCCCCGTCGTAGAAGGAGAGGATCCGGCTTCCGGGGGTTCCGTCGGCGTTAAAGTAGCTTTCCGATTTCAACCGGCCGGAGGAATCAAACTCAAGCTCCCGGACGTAGCTTAAAACCGGATCCTCCCCCAAAACGTAGGCTTCTTCCCGGAGGCGGAGGAAGGGGACCAGGCCAAATTCCCCACCGGGCATCCTGACCTGGGCAAAGAGGCCGGAAACCGGAAGCCCTGCGAGGAGCAGAAAGGCAAAGCCGCCCATGGGGGTTTTCAAAAACGAACAAGGGTGTTTCATAGCCTTACCTTAATGATATACAGAAATTTTATCTTTGTGTATAGTAAAACCGATGGAACTCATTGCCCCCGGGGGAAACCCGGAAAAACTCCTCACCGCCTTCCGCTACGGCGCCGATGCGGCCTACCTGGGATTAAAAGATTTCTCCCTGCGCCGCCAGGCGGATAACTTTTCCCCGGAGGAAGGAAAGGAGATAGGGGAAAGGGCGGATTTCAGGGACCGGAAGATCTACCTGGCCCTCAACATTTATTTTAACCATGCCGCCCTGGAGGCCCTTAAAGCCGGCCGGGACGCCCTGGCGGGCTTCCGTCCCCAGGGCTTTATCATCTCGGACCTGGGCTTGCTGCCCTTCCTAAAGCGGTCCTTTCCCCAGGTCCCCCTGCATCTCTCCACCCAGGCCAACTGCCTGAACAAAGAATCCGCCGAAGTTTACCGGGACCTGGGCTTTTCCCGGATCATCCTGGGCCGGGAAACCCCCCTGGACGAGATGGCCCGGATCAAGGCCGCCCTGCCGGAGTTAGAGCTGGAGTGTTTTGTCCACGGGGCCATGTGCCTGGCCTACTCCGGCCGGTGCTACCTAAGCCGCTACCTCACCGGCCGCTCCGCCAACCAGGGGGACTGCGCCCAAAGCTGCCGCTGGGAGTACCGGGTTTTGGAGGAGGCCAAACGGCCGGGGGAGTACTTTCCCCTGGAAACAGGACCGGGCTGGACTACCCTCCTCTCTTCCCGGGACCTGTGCCTCATCGATCACCTGGGGGAACTCAAAAGCGCCGGGATAGACGCCCTTAAAATAGAAGGACGGATGAAATCGGTCTTCTATACCGCCCTGGTTACCCAGGCCTACCGTAAGCACTTAGACGCCCTGGAAAAGCCTCCGGGAGAGGGGCCGGGGAAGGAAGAGCTGGCCCGGTACCGGGAAGACCTTCACAGCATAAGCCACCGGCCCTACGGTACCGGCTTTTTGTTTCCCCGGGGAGAGGAGGAAGAACCGGCCCCGGGGGATTACCTGAGGACCTCCCTCTTTCTGGGCAGCCTTCTCCCCCATCCCCAAAGGGCGGAAGGGGGGGGCTGGCTTTACCGGCTGGAACTGAAAAATAAGCTCTACCCCGGAGAGGAGGTGGAATTCATCACCCCCCAGGAGCGGATTGCCACTACCTGTTACGGGGTGAAGGATGAAACCGGCGCCCCCGTGGGACAGGCCGATCAGGGAAAACCCTACACCCTGGAAATCCCTCACTCCTTTCCCGATGGCTGCCTCCTCCGGCGCAGCCTCCACGGAGAAGAAAAATGAATAACCCCGGCGCAGCATGGCGAATCCATCCCCAAAGGCAGGTAAAATAATTATGGAAATAAACCAACCCCTTGACCGTCAAAAAAACTCCCCCCCGCCGGGGGAATCCCGGTTCGGCCTGGCAGCGCCGGAGATTCTTCTCCCCGGTCCGGGGACGGATTTAACAAAGTGGGCGGTTATCGCCTGCGACCAGTACTCCTCGGAACCGGCCTACTGGGAGGGAATCCGGAAGGCCGTGGGGGACAGCCCTTCGGCCCTTCATCTGATCTATCCCGAATGTTACCTGGAGGAGGAGAACCCCCAGGAGCGGATTGCCGCCATTGGAAAAACCATGGAATCCTACCTGAAAGACCGGCGCCTCCTTTCCCAGGGTCCGGGGTTCATCCTGGTCCGCCGGGATTTTTCCCGCCCCGGCCCGCCCCGGTGGGGCCTCCTGGCCGCCCTGGACCTGGAGGACTACGACTACCGGCCCGGCGCCGAAAGCCTCATTCGCCCCACGGAAAAAACCATCCTGAGCCGGATTCCCCCCCGGCGGCGAATCCGGGAGCAGGCCCCCCTGGAGCTTCCCCACATCCTAATCCTGCTGAACGACCCCCGGCAAAGCCTCATCGAACCCCTGCGGGACCTGGCCCTGGCAGGCCGACTGAAGGTTCTCTACGATTTTGATCTTAGCCCCGGCTCGGGACATCTCCGGGGGTATCAGGTGAAGGATTCCCCCCTGGTGGAGGGGGTGTTTGCCGCCCTGGAAGAACTAAACCGGGGACCGGGGCCCCTCTATGCGGTGGGAGACGGAAATCACTCCCTGGCCGCCGCTAAAGCGGTATGGGAAGCCCAAAGGGAAGACCCCCCCCAGGGGGGAAACCCCGCCCGTTTTGCCCTGGCGGAACTGGTCAACCTCTTTGATCCGGGGATAGTTTTTCACCCCATCCACCGGGTTCTCTTTCAATTGGAATCTCCGGAGGCGGCCCTGAAGGACCTCCTGAAAACCACCGGCCTGCAGGCCCGGGAACTGGGGGGGCGGAAGGAACTGGTTTCTTATCTGACCGGCGGGGAAGGCGGCGGGGCGGCGGGGGTGTGCTACACCGGCGAAACCGGGGAAAGGGCCTGGGGGCTTCCCCTGGGGAAGGAGGTTTTTGCCGTTCCCCTCTTTCAGGACTGGCTGGATGACTACCTAAGCCGTCAACCGGGGCGGCTGGACTTTATCCACGGCCTTGACAGCGCCCTGGACCTGGCCTCCCTTCCAGGCTCCTTCGGCCTTCTCCTGCCTTCCCTGGGGAAGGAGAATTTTTTCACCCTTATCCGGTCCGGAGTCCTGCCCCGGAAAACCTTTTCCCTGGGTTTGGCGGAAGACAAGCGGTTTTATCTGGAAGCCCGGCGGATTTAGCGGATAGCCTGGGGGGAAAGCAGTTCCGCCGGAACCTCCAGCCGCCCCTGCCGCAGGATACGATAGGGCCTTTGCCGGATATCCAGCAGGGTGGAGGGGGGCCTGGGCCTAAGATCCCCCCCGTCCACAATCATATCCACGGCGTTCCCGAATTCTTTCAGGATTAATCCGAACCGGGTTAGGGGGGGAATGCCCGTCCGGTTGGCGCTGGTGGAATAGAGGGGCCGCGGAAGGTGGAGCAGGAGCTGCTGCAGCAGGGGGTCCGCGGGGGCCCGGAAGGCCCGGCTTTCACCCTGGGGATTGGCCGCCAGCAGGGTGAGGGGGCCAGGCCACAGGGCCTGAAGCTCCTCCGGCAGGGGCTGTTCCAAAAAGGCTTCCAGCTCCGCGGCCCCGGGGATGAGGGTAATGAAGGGCCGGTCTTCCCGGCGTCCCTTGATGGCCCGAATCCTTTCGCCGGTCTCCGGGGCCAGGCCGTGGATGCCGTAAACCGTATCGGTGGGAAGAATAACTACCCCCGGCGCCCCCCGGGGACCCTCGAGGAAAACCTCCAGCAGGAGGGAGAGAAGCCGACTATCGCCCAAACTAACTACCATGCGCCAACCCCGGTTTAATCAGCCGGACCGGAGTCCGGTTGATTTTGTAAAGTATAGGTTTTTAGGTTCACAGATCGGCGGGAAGTTAAACCTCCGCCGGGGATAAAGGTGCAAAGAACAAAAACTATCAGGCCCGCCGAAATGGTGAGGGCTCGGAACAGGGGGTCCCGGTTCTCCGGTACCCGGCTCCATTGCAGAATCCGCCCCATAGAGTAGGAGCGCCGGGGATTTTCGTCCCCCGGCAGCAGGATGATCCCTTCGTTTTCGGTGTAGTAATCCAGTTCCCGGGCCTCCAGGATAACCGGCGCCCTGTCGGTCCTTAAGGCCAGGGCCTTTTCCGACAGCCGCAGATGGAGGGCCTCCAGCTCCTTCAAATTGAGAAGGAGGGTCTCCCGGTAGACTCTCAACCGGCGGTACTCCCCGAATCCCGTCCCCCCCAGAGTCAGGTTAAGGACGCCGGAAACCATAAAGGCAATGTAGAGGGCCGCCAGAAAACGCTCGAGAAAACTCATCTTATGTACATAAACGGTAAATTCCCTCTATTTCTTGAATTTACCCTTCTCCGGAGGCCAAAAAACAGGGGATTCAAGGCGCATCGAGGCTCTAAAAGGAACCCAGGCATCCCCTTTCGGCCTCGGGTTAAAACGGGAATTCCGCCTCCGGGGAAGTTTCTAGTTGTTTATAACAGGCAAATTGAAGTATAATGCTCTTAGATGAGGTGATTCAAAAATAACTATTTTGAAACAGCATCGGATATTTATTTTCCCCTGATTTACACCGATACTGGAAATACGGTAGTGTGTTTATTATAGGAGATAAAAATGGCTTCACAAGACCAACTCACAAATGCTGACGATGAAGGCTTGGATGACCTGGCCCCCACACCGGAAGAAGCTGAATTGGAACAGTATGGGGTTTGGGTGAAGGTTGGTCCTGAGGATATCCAGGACTCCTCTTTTGACGACGCCAAGGATTTTCAGTTGGAGGATTTGGAGCTGCCGGAAAGTGAAGTTCAGGAAGATAATCTCCTTACCGATGAGGAGGAAAACCTTTTGGGAAATTTGGAAAATAACGAATCCCTGAACGGCGATGATGATTTTTCCCTGGATTTTCCCGAAAACACCGGGGATACCGAAGAGGGGGAATTCAACGAAGGGGAAGCCCCGGAAGGGGATGATTTTTCCTTTGAGGAGGAAGTCAACTCAAGGGACCTGGATTTTCCCGATTCCCCTGGGGAGGAAGACCTTTTTGGCGGAGAGCCTGAGATTCGGGAGATTGATCTGGATGCCGAAGAAGGCTTCTCCGGGGATGACGGCATCCTTCCCACCGCTAAGGACGGCCTTTCGGACTTGGAAGAATCCGATCTGATTCAGTCGGACTTTGGGGAAACCCTTCAGGAGTTGGACCGGAGCGAATCCGAAAACGCCGGACCCCCTAAAACCGGGCGGGGGCGGGACTTGGACGCCTTGGAAAAGGACCTGATGGAAACGGATCAGGAAATAAGCCGGGCGGCGGCCCAGGATTCTAAAGACACCGCCTCCATCCTCCTCAAAATCGAACAGGAGCTTCTGGCGATTAGGTCCGAATTAAGTTCCCTCAAGCAGGAACTAACCCACATGAAGACCGAGGCCCCGGAGGTTGTTAAAGAGAAGGTCTCCGAAACGGGGTTTTTTGATGAAGATGACGATGAAACCATAGCCCTCACCGGGGACGAACTGGACAATATCCTTAATACAGCGGACTTTACCGAAGCCTCCGGGGAAGGGGGAGAAAATCCCGATCTTTTCCTCAACAACCTCACCCTGGAGGACCTGGACCTTCCCCAGGAGGATGCCCTCGCGGATAAGGTCTTCCAGGATTCCCGGGACGAGATAGACCTCGATATTGACCTGGGCCTGGACCTCAATCCGGAAACGGACGGCAGCCTCTCCCTAGACGAAACATCTACGGAGGAAACTCCCGTGGAGGAAACCCCCCAGGAGGATGCCTTCGCGGGTAAGGTCTTCCAGGATTCCCCGGAGGAG
>JAISRN010000233.1 GCA_031273605.1 Spirochaetales bacterium
ATAGACATTAAGCAGTTGGACATGGCCCTGAATATATGGGTTCGGGATACCCAAAGCGAAGAGACCTTAAAACACGCGGAAGAGGAGGAAGAGGCGGAACTGGAACTGGAACCGGAAGAGGGGGAAGGCTTGGATGATTCTCCCGGAAATGCCGAGGAGCGGTTTTTTGAGCAAGCCATCAAGGGGCTTAACCTTTCCGCGGCCCGGGCGCTTTACGGGGACAGCGCCGCCTATCTGCCAATCCTCCGATCCTTTGTTGTCCATACTCCCGCGCTTTTAGAAAAAATGCCCCCCCTTATCGAAGGCGCCCTGCCGGACTATGCCGTTATGGTACACGGGCTTAAAGGCTCTTGCAGTACCATCTGCGCCCCGGAGACCGCCGAAATGGCCCGGGATCTGGAAACCGCCGCCAAGGGGGGGAATGTTGACTTTGTCCGGGCCCATCATGGAGCGCTGGAAAAGGCGGTCCTGGCCCTGGTGGAGGAGCTTGCCGGGAGGCTTGGGGCCCGGGAAAGGGAGCCGGCGGCGGGGGCCGGGGAGTCAAGGTCCGCCCCGGACCAGGCCCTGCTGGAGCGTTTGGCCGCCGCTGCTGGGGAGTACAAGACCGGCGAAATTGAAGCGATTTTGAAGGAATTGGAACAATTCCGTTACGAAGACGGGGAGGACCTGGTCCGGTGGCTTAGGGAGCAGGCGGATAATTTTGAGTATGGGGAAATGCAAAGACGATTAAAAAAGTATCCGGCCGGGGAGGATCTTTCCGGCCAATAGAAGGTGATTATGAAGCGGTTTTTTTGGTATTCCTTTCAGGGAAAGATTCTTTTTTCCATAGTGCTGTGCATGACCCTGTTTTTTGGGGTTACCTGGTATATGGTTCGTTACGTTTCCCGGGACATCCTTCTCCGGGAAAAGG
The DNA here is from genome assembly GCA_031273605.1 of Spirochaetales bacterium. GTDB lineage: Bacteria > Spirochaetota > Spirochaetia > UBA9216 > UBA9216 > JAISRN01. The sequence goes on from JAISRN010000233.1 coordinate 911, forward strand.
GGGACAAACTTCTGGGTTACGCCCAAGTGCTGGCCACCCTGTTTGGTCCGGGAACCTACGATGATATTTTAAGGAGCTTTGGGGCGGAAAACGCGTCCTGGGATGAAAAGGTCTGGCTCCTTAACCGGGAACTCCGGGAAATTACCGAACAGGTTGCTGTGGCGTCCAGCGGGCTGGGAATTGGGTTTTATTGCTGGGATTTGGACGCCATCGTTACCTACGGGCCGGAGGAGGAATTCGGTTACACCATCGGCCTCCCCGCGGGGCCGGATCATCCGGGACGGACGGCCATGGCTACCAATACCGCCATGGTCCGGATTGGCAGCATGGTTCGGGGAGACATAATGAACGCCATGTTTCCCCTGGAGCGGAACGGCGAAGTTATCGGTTATATATGGGCCAACGAGCTGACCACGGATATCGAAAAACAATTCCAGCTTATTACCGGCCGCGTCCTTGCTATTTTGGGAATCATCTATGCCGTCTCTGTGGCTCTGGCGGTGTTTCTTGCCCGCCGGACGGTTCAGGATATAAACCGGGTCATCAAGGGGGTGCGGGTTCTGCGGAAAGACCTGGGCAAAAGCATAGAACCTATCAAAGGCGAATTGGGAGAGGTGGTTGAAAGCATCAACGCCATGGCGGGGGATATCCTCAGGGCCGATGAGGAGCACAAGGCCCTGGTCCTGGCCGAGGCGGCCAATCTGGCCCAGCGGGAATTCCTGGCCCGGATGAGCCACGAGATCCGTACTCCCCTCAACGCCATCCTGGGCCTTTCGGAGGTGGAGCTTCAGGACCATCTTCCCGGCAGAACCCGGCTTAACCTGGAAAAAATCTACAACTCCGGCTCCACCCTTTTAGAAATTATCAACGACATTTTAGACATATCAAAAATCGAAGCGGGTAATTTTGAAATCAGGCCGGTTAACTATGATGTGGCGGGAATCATTAACGACACCATCCAGCTTAACATTGTGCGCATAGCCTCCAAGCCCATAGAGTTCAAAATAAAACTGGCGGAAACCCTTCCCCGCCGTTTATTTGGAGACGAGCTGCGGATTAAACAGATTCTTAATAACCTGTTATCCAACGCCATTAAGTATACCGAAAAGGGAAAGGTTGTTTTGGGGCTGGACTGGGAGCGCCGGGGAGACACCGCGTGGCTTCACTTTTCGGTACGGGACACAGGGAGGGGCATCAGGCAAGAGGAGATAGGGAAATTATTTACCCCCTACACCCAGTTGGACATCCTGGCGAACCGGAAGATTGAAGGGACGGGCTTAGGCTTGTCCATTACCAAGGGGCTGGTGCAGATAATGGGGGGGAGCATCCATGTAGAAAGTGAGTACGGCGAGGGAAGCCTCTTTGAGGTCCGGCTGCCCCAGGGGATAAAGGACGAGGAACCCCTGGGACGGGAGCTGGCGGATCAACTGCGGGGCTTCCGGTTTTACGAAGACCGGAACCGCCGGGGAAACATTATCCGCTGCCACATGCCTTACGGGAAGGTTTTGGTGGTGGACGATGTGATAATGAATCTGGATGTGATAAAGGGGCTGATGATGCCCTACGGGCTGCAGGTGGATACGGCCATGAGCGGCCAGGAGGCGGTGGACCTTATCCGCAAAGAGGAAGTCCGCTACGATCTGGTGTTTATGGACCACATGATGCCCGAGATGGACGGGATGCAG
>JAISRN010000022.1 GCA_031273605.1 Spirochaetales bacterium
AAAAGACAACGATATTGAATATTATTTGGGGTATTTTTAATCACGATTTCACTTGTATTCAAAACACACTATGCCTACCTGGTAGACAGCCAAACACCGGGAACCAACCGTAAAATCCCATATCAGCCACTGCGTCCATGACCTTCCCCACGAATAATTGCTGCTGCCCTGTTCCCCCACAGGACAAGATTGCCCCTTAGCTGCGCACATTAAAATAGGGAAGATTTAACAGAATATCACCGAATAAATCCGCTATGTCCTGGGCGGAGTTGTTATTTTCCGTACAAACCCAATTACTGATGATGCCCATATTTCCCGCTATGATAATATCAATAATGTATTTTTTATATTCATCTCTTTTATTGCCGTCTAACGCAAATTGATATTTACTTTTTACATTGTTTCTCATCATGTCCTTAAAAGCATCTTTAAACCGGGGGCGGCTGTTGGGGCTCATTAGTATGCGAATAACGGGTTTGTTTTCTTCAATGTGTTTTAATGTGGGAATATAAAATTTTTGCAAATCATTCACCTTATTCGACAGATAATAGCGCCGGTTTTTATCATTAATTTTGCGGATAAACTCTAAATGTTCATCTTCAATAGAAGTGAGCAAATCATCTAAATCAAAATAATGCAGATAGAATGTTCCCCGGTTTATTTTTAAGCGTTCCGTGATACCTTTAATCGTTATCTGTTTAAGAGGTAGTTTTGCATAGAGCGACAGAAACGTTTCGATGATTTTCCTCTGCGTCTCATCTTTCTTTTTCACTATGGGCTGCCCCTGCCGAGTAATTTGCGGCAGGGGTATCATACCACTTATCTCGTGTGTTCCGCAAGCCAGTCCATCGTAAGTCTGACCGCTTTACTGCCCTCTCCCGCACAGCAGTGCCAAGCGCCGGGGAACGCTACAAATGTCTTATCCTTTGACTTGGCGACGTCGTATATTTTTTTCGCGCTTTCAACCTTGAAGATGGGATCCGCGCCGCCGTGCAAAACCAACAGCGGACATTCGAGATTCTCCGCAAACCCTTTGAGGTTCATGCGGGGAAAGATAGCATCCATTTCGTCATCCGAAACGTTGTACAAAACAGCAAACTTGTGCCGGTATTCCATGGAATAATCGAGAATTTCCGTGGGGTAATATGAACCGCCATTAATAAGGCACATGTCGATTCGTTTGTCCGTTGCCGCCGCCCTGACGACATAATAGCCGCCGGTACTGCCGCCATAAATGATGATTTTGCCAAAGCGTCCGTCATTTTTGATAAAATCGACCATTTTGCTGTATGCCTTTTCAACTTCCACCTCAAGGTATCCGTTGTTAAAATACCTCGTGGTGCCTTGGCCGGGTCCGTCCATCAGCAGCACAGACACGCCGCTCATCAGCCAGCCGTCCATTCCCCGGATAAACGAGTCTTTAAAAGCGGTCGCGCCGGGTATCATTATGACAATCGGATGGTCCGGTTTCATGGTTCGCGGCGTAACGAGCCAGCCGTCCATGTGGTAATCCTTGTAGGGGATTTTGACCGGCACAAAGGAGTTGGGACCCAGTTCGGCGAACTTCTTGGCACAATCCACCTGCCTGCGATAGAGTTTTAGTTTTTCCTCTGTCAAGTCGGTCAAGCCATAGCCGGCCACCATGAATGCGCCGAGGGCAGCGCTAAAGAAATACCTCGCCGTCGCCACACGCTTTAAGGCAAACTGCTCTTCGGCATATTTCCAGTCATTCTCCGCCAATTCTTCGCAAAGGAGCACCCAGTCTTCGTTAGCTTCCCGCTTTCTGATTTTGTGATAATCGTCAAGATCCACCGTTTGGGTAAGGCGTTCTTCCACCTGACCCGCCGGCCGTTTGCGAAATTGAACAGAACCACTCATATCAATACCTCCTTCAGGTAATTTTAGGTTATTGTATACGATGTTCCGTCCGCTTCACTGAACACGGCGGCGCTTTGTGTTCAGTTTTTGCAAATTTGTATGACGAACCGAGCAGTCAAGTTTAGCCCCTAGTCCGGGGCGCCGGTCAAGGCGCTCAAGGGGAAAACCAGGGTCCACTGGCTGTGGGAACCCCGGCGGGATCCCAGGGAAAGCCTGCCGTTTAGTTCTTTTATCCGGGCGGTGATCACCGAAAGCCCTACCCCCTTCCCGGCAACCCGGTCGGGGTTCTCGGCGGTGGAAAAACCGGAATGAAAAATGAGCCTGACCTTTTCCGCCTCGGTCATGGTTTCGGCCTGTTCCGGGGTGATAAGTCCCGCCTGGACCGCCTTCCGGGTGATTTTCTCCCCCTCTATCCCGGCCCCGTCGTCCCGGTAAACAATCCGCAGCCCCTCCCCTTCGACGGCGGCCCGGATGGTAATGAGGCCCTTTTCATCCTTCCCGGCCTTTCGCCGCTGTTCCGGTTTCTCAATGCCGTGGTAAACGGAATTCCGCACCAGTTGGATGAGAATATCCTTCAAGACCTTATGCTTTTCCGGTTCCCATTTCCCTTCCTCAAGGCCGGTCAGCCTTAGTTCCACCTGCTTTCCGTACCGCCCGGCCAGCCGTTTTGCCATTTCCCCCAGGGAATCCTCCATAAGGCCGGGACGGACGGAGGTTTGGGAGCGGAGGGTATCAGACAGTTTTAACCACCGCTCAACGATGCCGTTGAGCCTGTCGAGACTGGCGAGCAAGTCGGAAGAGCCAAGCTGAAGGAGCCGAAAATCTTCCCTCCCGGGCTTTTCCGTGCCGCGGAGGGCGGCAATTTTTGTTTCCAGATCCTCCGCCAGGTCCGAAAGAAAATCCAGTCCCAGCAATTCCGCATCCCCTTTCAGGGAATGGGAGCTCCGGAAAATCCCCTCCAGCCTCCCCTTAAAATCCCCGCCGGAGTTTTCCCCGTCCTTAAGCCCCTGGTCGATTGCCTCGGCGTCCCGGGCGGCGCTTTTGAGGAAGCCCAAAAGAACATCCCCCTCTATGTGAAGAATCTTCTGAAGCATCTCCATTTCCCGGCGGTTTTCGTTCCTGGTCTTTTCGATTTCCTCCACCAGGGCGATCCGTTCCGTCAGGTCCCGGACCAGCACAAAGAGCCGCTCCACCCGGGGCTCCCCTACCCTCCGGAAATCAAATTCCAAATGCCGTTCCACCGGCGCCCCTGGGGAATCCTTAAAACAGGCCTTAACCTCCTTGAGGGGATTGAGCCTTTCCAGATGCCGCCAGGAAATATCAGGGCTAAAAGCCGCCTCCAGAAATTCCCCCAGGGCGCGCCGGGCCTTTTCGTCCAGAAAGGCGGACAGGACTTCCATCACCCCCAGGCCGGACAGGTTCCCGCGCCTAAAGATGGTTTCCAGGGAGGAGGAATAGTAGGGGCCGATTTTTAGGGAGGGGTCCAGCAGAAAAAGGCCGTCGCTGACATTTTCCAGCAGGTTGAGGTACTCCTGCTTTTCCACCGTCCCCTCCTGTAGTTTATCCAGCACCGAGTTGTACATCCCCGCAATTTGCCCTATTTCGGTAAAAGGCTCCTCGGGGGCCCGGAGGGTAATGTCTCCTGTCCGGGCCTGGGTGTCCAGGGTGGTGAAAAGGTCATGGATCTCCGTGGTAACCCCGTGTTCCGCCTTATTGAGACCCTCCGCCTCATGTTCCGGGGTAACCCGGAGGTGGCTAATCCGGTTAATGAGCCCCATCACCGGCAGAGCCACAGCCATAGCCAGGCCTCCGCAGGCCAGGATGCCAAGGCACTGAACGCCAATCTGACCGCCCCGGGACAAGCCGGTGCCCAGGAGTTCCGGGTCCCCGAAGATTCCCACCGCCAGGGTTCCCCAGACCCCCGCCGCCAGGTGTACCGGGATGGCGTCCACCGCATCATCGATCTTAAGCCGGGTTAGGAGGGCGGAGGTTCCCAGCATCACCACCCCGCCGAGACCGCCGATGATCACCGCCTGGATTTCGTTGACCGCGTGACAGTTGGCGGTTACCGCCACCAGCCCTGCCAGGGAACCGTTAAGCACCAGCCCCACCTCGGGTTTTTTGGACAGGAACCAGCCCAGACCCAGGGTGGCGGTCATTCCCGCCGCTCCCCCCAGCATGGTCCTGAGGATGATCCCAGGAACAGCGTCGTTGACCTCCAGGGTACTGGAGCCGTTAAAGCCTATCCAGCCGAACCAGAGGAGAAACACCCCCAGGACGGCCATGGGGATGGAAGACCCGTTGATGGTGCGGGCCGATCCGTCGGGACCGAAACGGCCGGTCCGGGGACCGATGATGAGAAGGAGGGCCAGGGCCATCCACCCTCCCAGGCTGTGTACCACCGTGGAACCGGCAAAATCCACAAAACCCCGTTTCGCCAGCCAGCCCGAAGCCGTCCCCTCCATGGCCCCGCCCCAGGCCCAATGGCCAAAGAGGGGATAGATCAGGGCCGACAGAAGGGCGGTGGAAATGATATACGAGCTAAAGCGCATCCGTTCCGCCACCGCGCCGGAAACAATGGTGGCGGCGGTGCTGCAGAACACCGCCTGAAAGAGCAGAAAAACCGCCGGCCACACCCCGGGGGGCTGAAATAAAAATAAGGAACCCCCGGTTAAACCTCCCAGGCTGGCCCCAAACATAAGGCCGAAACCGCAGATCCAGTAGACCATGGTGGATATGCCAAAATCCGTAAGATTCTTTATGGCCACGTTAATGCTGTTCTTGGACCGGGTGAGTCCGGATTCCACCATGGCAAAGCCGGCCTGCATCATAAACACCAGGGCGCTTCCCACGATTACCCAGAGGTAATCCAGGGGTGTTTTTTCCATAAGTTAGCTCCTCTAGTTTATCATCCCCGGAACAGGAACAAAGGGCATGAAAACACTTTTTGTACTTTAAAGTATTCTAAAATATAAAAATCGGTTTACGGCAATTTTGCAATTATGTCAAGGGGATTTAACCGGGTCCGGAGAAAAATCTTCCGCGGCCGCCGGTTCTTCCCAATGATACTCCGCCAGTTTTCGGTGCAGGGTTTTGCGGCCGATTTTTAGAATTTCCGCGGCCCGGGTTTTGTTGCCCCTTTCCCCATTGAGGGTTTCCAGGATGATCTTTTTTTCCGCCTCTTCCAGGGAGGTACCGGCGGCAATTTTTATCACCCGGCTATCCTCCGCCTGGGCCACCTGGGGCGGCAGATCATCCAGGGTGATTATCCGCCCCTTACAGAGAACCACCGCGCTCTCGATGCAGTTTTTAAGCTCCCGGATGTTTCCCGGCCAGGAGTAATTGTGCAGGGCCGCCCGGACCTTGGGTTCCAGGCCGTCCACCGGTTTATGGTTGTCCTCGGAACACTCCTTGATAAACGAAGAAATCAAGTAGGGAATATCTTCCTTGCGATCCCTCAGGGGGGGAACCTGGATGTTTACCACATTGAGCCTAAAATACAGGTCTTCCCGGAAATTGCCCTTGGCAATCTCATCCAGTAAATTGCGGTTGGTGGCGGAGATAATCCGGACATCGGATTCCAGGGTTTTTTCCCCCCCCACCCGTTCAAAGGCCTTTTCCTGAATCACCCGGAGAATCTTGACCTGTACCGCCGGGCTGATCTCTCCTATTTCATCCAAAAAGATGGTTCCGGAATCCGCCAGCTCAAAGCGGCCTTTTTTGGAGGAAACCGCGCCGGTAAAAGAGCCCTTCTCGTGGCCGAAGAGTTCGCTTTCCAAAAGGCTTTCGGACAGGGCGGCGCAGTGAACTTTAATAAAGGGCTTGTCCTTCCGGGGGGACAGGTTGACCAGGGCGTCCGCCACCAGCTCCTTCCCTACCCCGCTTTCCCCGGTGATCAGTACCGAAACCTTGGCCGCCGCCACCTGCTCCACCACCTCCATCACCTTCTTCATGGCCCGGGAAGCGCCGATGAGTTTATCGTAGCGGTTCCGGGCGGTAAGACGCTCCACCTCCTGCTGCAACGCCTGGTGGGAGAGAACCAGGCGGCGGTTCTCCAGCGCCCGGTTTATGAGGATAGAAAGCCGGGAGAGGTTCACCGGCTTGGTGAGAAAATCATAAGCCCCGTTCCGCATGGCCTCCACGGCGGTTTCGATAGTGCCATGGCCGGTGAGGATAATAATCGGCAGGGTAGGATAGGCGGAGTTGAGTTTTTTTAAGAGATCCTCGCCGTTCATCCCCGGCATCTTTAAGTCGGTGATCACCAGGTCAATGGCGGAGGAGGCGATGACCCCAAGGGCCTCCTCGCCTCCCGCGGCCCCCACCGCCTCATACCCATCCAGCTCCAGGGCCTTGACTAAACCCTCCCGGATGTTTTTTTCATCATCCACCGCTAAAATCTTAAATTTCATGGTCTTCTCCGATAAACACGATATTTCCCGAATCCTCATCGGCGGAGAGGAGTTTGGTGTTTCGGGAAGGAATGGGAAATTGAAGGGTAAAGGTGGTTCCCTGATTCTCCCGGGAGCGGATGGCAATGTCCCCGGAATGTTCTTTTACAATCTTATAAACCATGGTAAGCCCTAAGCCGGTGCCAAAGGCCTTGGTGGTAAAGTAGGGTTCAAAGATCTTATGAAGGTTTTCCTGGCTTATCCCCAGGCCGGTATCCTGGATGCTTAGGTGAACCACCCCCCCCTCCTCCTGGGTTTTGAAGGTTAAGGTTCCCCCTTTGGGCATGGCCGCCCGGGAGTTTTGAACCAGGTTAAGGAGGGCCTGCTTAATGAATTTACCGTCCAGCATAATATCAGGGAGCCTTTCGTCCAGGCAAAGAATTATTTTAATATTATTCTCTTCCATCTCAAACCGGATAAATTCCGCAAGCTCCCGAACCACCTCGTTTAAGTTGGAAAGCCGTTTTTTCGTATCCATGGGGCGGACGGCAAAGAGAAAGTCCACCACAATGCCGTTGAGCCTTTCAATTTCCTCCCCCATCACCCCCAGGTAGCCCTTAAAGGCATTTTTGTCCGGGGCCTCCTCCTTTTCCAGTTCCTTTTGCATGATCTGTACGTGAATCCCCAGGGAGGCCAGGGGATTTTTAATTTCATGGGCCACCCCGGCGGCCAGGGAAGTGAGCTTGGCCAGACTTTCGGCCCGGTGCAGCCGGGCTTCCTCCTGAAGTTTTATGGTGAGGTCTTCCAGCTTAAGAACCCGCCCCCTGAGGAGCCGGGTTTTTATGGGATAAAGGGTATAGTGAACCGTCCGGCAGGAACCGGCCAGATCGTAACTAAATTCCTGTTCTTTTATATCGGAACCGGAACCGGCGGAATCCCTTATGAAGGCCGCCACCTCATCATCGGACAAACAGATAAAAAGGGGATGATCGTAGATCTCATGCCAGGTAAGGGGAAGGAGTTTTTCCGCAATCTTATTGACATAGACGGCCTTTCCCTCCTCATTTAAAACCGCAATACCGTCGGCAATGGAATCCAAAATGGTGGACATGAGATCGTTCTCCCGGGACAGATCCATCATCAGGCTCTGAATCTGATGGGGATCCAGTTTAGCCAGTTTGTTTAAAGCCCGGGTAAGAAAACTTCGCATCCCTTTCTCCTTAATTTAAGCCGGTCCCCGAAGATAGTTCCCGGCAGAGGCTGCGCAGATCGTAGCCCAGCCCTTCGGCCAGGAGGAGGGGGTTTTGGTTGGCCAACTCCTCCTGGGAGAGGGCCTCCCGCAGACAGGCCCCGGCCTTAACCAGAACCTGATAAACCCAGGCCGGCTGGGGAGGGGGGAATCTCCGGTACAACTCCTCCTCCACCTGGGTTAAAAAAATTTTAAAAAGCCGACGGTTTTCTTTTTGATTTTTTTCCGCCAAAAAACTTAAAGTCCCCCGGTCCGGAGAACGGCGGTTTAAGAAGTCCTCCACAAAATCCCCGGAGGCCTTCCGGAAAGTTTCCAGGGAAAAACCCGAGGAGGCGGAAAGAAAAAAATCCTTTAAGCTCCCCTCCCAGGGGTGGTGAAAGATCCGGTCCGTGATTTCCCGCCCCTGGGCCCCGGTCCGCTCGGCAAACCGGAGGGGCCTAAGCCGGGAGAGGATGGTGGGAAGGATGCGCCGCCGCCGGGGGGTAAGGAGGATAAACCGGCAGCCCGCCGGGGGGTCCTCGAGAATTTTTAGCAGGGCGTTTTGGGCGGGGATGAGCATGGAATCCGCATTTTCCAAAATGATGGTTTTGAAGTCCCCGGAACTAAGCTGAACCCAGGAGGAGATTCGCCGGACCTGGTCGATGCTGATGTTGTCGCAGGCCCGGAGAGAGGCGGCATCCCGGGCGGCGGCGGCGATCCGGTCCAGCAGGGCGCCATGGGTTTTGATTAATTCCCGGTAGTTTTCCCCGGCCTCCCCTCCCCGGCTTAAGGAGGGGGGGTAAAATATCCCCAGCCCCTCCTCCACCTCCGCAAGACCGGCGGCGGCCTGCTTAAACCCCGTTTCCCGGCCCTCCCAAAAAACCCCGTCAAACCGCCGGAGGAGCTTCCGCAGGCTGCGGACAAAGAGATAGGCGGTGGAACGCCGGGGGGATTCGACAAAGGCCCGGCGGCTGGCCTCAATCTCCGCGGCAAAATACCGGCCCCCCAGGGTAAGGGTGTAGGGGTGGTGAAGGGTCCGGTGCTGCTCACAGTCCCGGCAGGGGCAGTTCCAGCCCCCCCGGTCCGCCGGGTTGGGGGCGGAGCAGCCGGTAACCCTGGCCAACTCCAGGGCGGTGGAAAGTTTGCCCGAGTAGTCCGGGCCGTGAAAGAGGAGGGCCGGAGGCAGGTCTCCCCGGGCCAGGCCGGTTTTCAGTTCCTCCACCACCCCTTCCTGGGCGATGATATTTTCAAACACCCCCGGCCCCCGCAAAATTAATGGCCATGACCATTTCCCGCAATACATCAGGATCAAAGCCGCCGGCCCCGGGGACCCAGCGAAGCAGTTCATTGACCAGGGCCACCACCCGGCTGGAATCAAGGAAATCCCGAAACCAGGAGGCGGTAATAAAATTGGAAAGGTAGACCAGGGCCACCACCAAAAGAATTCCCTCCGCCACTCCCAGGAACAAGCCCAGAACCCTGTCCAGCTTATCCAGCCTGAGGGCTGAAAAAATTTTCGAAAGGAAGCCCTGCAGAATTTTGGCCGCCAGGTAAACCACCAAAAAAATGATGAGAAAGGCCGCGGGCATGAGAAAGACGGGGGACTCAAAATACCCAGCCAGGTATCCCGCCACAACACCGTCAAAAATAAAAGCTAAAATCAGCCCCCCCAGCACCGCAACGAAGGAAAAGACCTCGGCAATAAAACCCCGGAAAACGCAGCGAACCACAATCAGCCCAATTACCAGCAAGAGGATAAGATCGCTAATGGCCAGTTTCATTTATTTCTCCTAATAAAATTTCAGCAATTTGAGCGGCGGGAGTCTTTCCCGGAGGAAGGAACTCCCGGCAGGCCCGGGACATGGCCGCCAGGGTCTCCCGGCCCCGGGGTTCCAAAAGGAGGCCCGTTAACTCTTCCAATAGTTTCTCCGGCCCGCCGGAAAAGATCCGGGCCATTCCCCGGCTTTCAAAGATCCCCGCGTTTTTAATCTGGTCCCCCCGGGAACCGGCAAGCCCCAGGGGAAGGAGCAGCATGGGCTTTTGCAGGGAGGCCAGCTCCCAGAGGGTGGCGGCGCCGGCCCGGCTTAACACCAGATCCGCCGCGGCCATCAGGTCCGGCAATTCCTCGCCGATAAAGGCCCGGACGTGGTAGAAGCCCCCCCCCTGGGGAGGGGAATCCCCCCGGCCGGTTTGGTGAACCACCGCGGCCCCCCGGTCTATCAGGGAAGGAACCACCTCCGCCGCCAGGCGATTAATCTCCCGGGCGCCCTGGCTGCCCCCCAGGATCAGCAGGAGGGGCTTGTCCTGATCCAGCCCCAAAAGCCGGCGGCCCCGGGAGGGGGAGGCCCGGTCCATCTCCGGCCGGACGGGATTGCCCGTTACGGTGATCCGGCTTTGATAGGCCGGGGAAAAATAGCTCCGGGTTTCGGGGAGGGACAGGAGGATTCGCCGGGCGAAGGGGGCGGCCAGCCGGGTAGCCAGGCCGGGGTCCGCGTCGGATTCGTGGATGTAAACCGGAACCCCCAGGAGGCCCGCCGCCGCGGCGGGACAAACGCCGACAAAACCCCCCTTGGAAAAGAGGAGAGCCCGCCGCCGGGGGAGAAAAAAGAAAAAGGATTGCAAAAAACCGATAAAGATTTTAAACAGATCGAAAAAATTTTGCAAACTGAAGTAGCGCCTGAGTTTGCCGGAAAAAAAGGCCCGGCGGGCCACCCCCTCCTGTTCCAGAAGGGCGTTTTCCATCCCCCCCCGGCTGGTGAGCCACAGAAACTCAATATCCTGCCCGGCCCCGGCGGCGGCCCTTTTCAGCTCTCCTAAAACGGCCAAACCGGGAAAAACGTGCCCCGCGGTGCCGCCCCCGGTAAAACAGACAATTTTTTTCATCGAATCCTTGAAATCTCCTTGGAGCGCCGATAAACTAGAGTTTACCATGAAAGGAAAAATTGTTTCAATTCTCAGCGGGGGGATCTTTGGCCTTCTGCTGGCCACCGCTCCGGGCGCCCAAACCCAGGGTTCCCCGGTTTTAACGACCCGGGCCGAGAGGCTGGCCTGGCTGTCCCAGGCCGACCGGGAAACCTTTCTCCGGAATTCCCGGATCTACCGGGAAATAAGGCCCGGTGAGAGGAGCCTCTACTACCCGGGGGCCCAGAATTCCCAGGGTTTAGAGGACTGGCGCCGGTCCGTTAATCCCTACTTTGGGGTGGAGGCCCTTTTCTTCCTCCCCCACCACGGCATACCCGCGGACCCGGAGGGGCAGAGGCAGTTTGCTCTCCGCACCTATAATCTCGCCCTGGAACTTAACACCCTCACCGGGCTGGAGTACTACTCCCACCGCCGGGACCGCCGGGAGGTTCTGTTTAAGCGGTTTTTTCAAATTGCCGCTCCGGGCAGCCGAACCGCCGCGCCTAACATACCGGTAACGGTTATTCCTCCGGTAAAAACCATGCTGGCTTTTCAGGAGGATAACAAATTCGGAGAAACGGAGTACCAGGTTACCTTTCGCTACCAGGAACCCGTAACCGCCATCACCCTGGTCAACACCGAAAATCTCTATGCAGCCTTCATTCCCATTTGCCGGGCCGGGGAACTGCTCTTCCACGTGGAGATCATTCCCACCAGGGAGGGAATCCTCTTTTACGGAATCTGCCTTACCAAAGGCCGGGGGGGAATTGCCTCGGTTACGGAATCCCTCCAGCAGAGAGTCTTTGCCCTCTATGACTGGTACTCCGGCAAGCTCTGAGGCGGAAAAAGGTGATTAACACCCCTGGGTTGCCTGTACTTGGTCCCAATTCCGATAATTTTGATTTTTCCGTTTTTTTTTCTTGACACTTGGCTTATCCCGTTTTAAGATAGAGCCATCGTGGGGTGGCCCGGACAACCGGGCCTGAGATCACACCCGTTGAACCTGATTGTCTCCCCTGGGAGGCAAACTGTCTGCGCTTAAAGGGCGCAGGCGGTCCGGATAATACCGGCGAAGGGATTCCTCTAACAAAACTCCCACGTCTATTTTTATCTTACCAGGTGAACCCTAGGAAATTTTTTAAATTTCCGGATTCACAAAAGGAGTTTTCTATGCGCGCCTTCAAAACCCGTTTTTTTCCCTCCCTCCTTCTTCTCCCGGTCCTCTGCCTAGGCTTTTCCGCCTGCGAGAAAAAGGCCGGGCCTTCCTCCCCGGAGAGCCTCACCATTTACGCCTACGATTCTTTTGTTTCCGAATGGGGGCCCGGACCGGAAATGGCCCGGCTCTTTGAGGCCCGGGAGGGCATCAAGGTGAATTTTGTCTCCGCCGGGGACGCCGGGGAGGTGCTTGCCCAGGCCATCCTGGAAAAGAAAGCCCCCCAGGGGGACCTGATCATCGGGATTGACAACAACCTGCTCTCCCGGGCCCTTTCCGAAGGGATTCTGGAACCCTACCGGAGTTCCCTGGCCGGCCTTATTCCCGGGGAACTTATCCTTGATCCTGATTTTTACCTGACCCCCTTTGATTATGGTTTTTTTGCCATTAATTACGATTCTGAAAAAATCATTAACCCTCCCCTTTCCCTGGAAGAACTCTGCGATCCTAAATACCGGAATCAACTGGTGGCCATTGATCCCAGGACCTCCACACCGGGGCTGGGTTTTCTCCTGTGGACGGTGAAGGTTTACGGGGATAACTATCAGGATTACTGGCGGAGGCTTAAGCCCAATATCCTCACCGTTGCCGGAGGCTGGAGTACGGGTTACGCCCTTTTTACCTCCGGCGAGGCGCCCCTGGTTTTAAGCTACACCACCAGCCCCCCCTACCATGTGGAATACGAGGACAGCACCCGCTACCGGGCGGCTATTTTTAACGAGGGCCACTATCTGCAGATCGAAGGGGCGGGGATTCTCAAGGGAGGGGCAAACCCGGAGGCCGCGGGAAAGTTTATCGACGCCCTTCTGAGCCCCGAATTTCAGGCCCTCCTTCCCCTGACCAATTACATGTATCCGGTGAATCCCGAAACTCCCCTGCCGGCCTCCTACGACTACGCGCCCAAGCCGGGGATCATTCTTAATATAGACGCCGACGTCCTTGAGGAGAACCGGGAGGCTTACCTGAACGGCTGGCTTCAGGTTATGGGAAATTAGGCGGCCCAAGCCGGGGAGAGCCAGATGATAAAAAAAAAGGAATCCCTCCTTTTCCTCCTTCCCCTGCTTTTTTTGGGAGTCTTTTTTTACCTTCCCCTGGGCTTCCTTTTTCTCTTCCCCGGGGGGACCGCAACCCTGGCGGGGCCCCGGCAAATCATGGAGGTCCTGGGGGACCCCTACTACCGGCGGGTTCTGGGTTTTACCTTTGCCCAGGCGGCCTTGAGCACCGGCTTTGCCGTTCTTTTGGGCCTCCCCGGAGGCTGGTTTTTGGGACGCTTTGATTTTCCCGGCCGCCGGGCTCTCTTGAGTCTCTGCAGCATCCCCTTCGTGCTGCCCTCTCTCCTGGTGGTTCTGGGGTTTGTCCTTTTTTTCGGCAACAACGGTTATCTGAACCGTTTTTTGCAGTCCCTGACGGGCCTCCGGGAACCCCCTTTAAAGATTCTCTATTCCCTGAGGGCGGTGATTTTAGCCCACGGTTTTTATAACTTTCCCGTGATCATCCGGTGTACCGCCGCGGCCTGCCGAAACCTCTCCCCCTCCCGCCGGCGGGCCGCCGCCAGTCTGGGGGCGGGAAAACCGGGGGTTTTTTGGACCGTAACCCTTAGGGAGCTTATTTCGCCCCTCCTGTCCGGAGCGATGATGGTGTTTCTCCTTTGCTTTATGAGTTTTTCCGTGATCCTGGTTTTAGGGGGCGGCCCCCGGTACAGCACCCTGGAAGTGGAAATTTACCGGCTGGCCCGGCTGTCCTTAGACTTTCCCCAGGCGGCGGCCCTGGGCTTTTGGGGAACCGCCTGCACCCTCCTGATGCGGGGGATAAGTTTAAGGCTGCAAAAAAAGGCCGCCGTTATTTCCGAAGGGGGCGGGTCCCCCCCGGAGGCCCTCCGTCCCTCCGGGGGAATTCTTATGGGGGTTTATTTTTTCTTCTGCGCCGTCTTTGTCCTGGGCCCCCTGGTTTCCATCCTGGTGAACTCCTTCCAAACCCTTCCCAGCCGGGGCGCCGGAGCGGCTTTCACCCTGCGGCACTACCGGGAGCTCTTTGGGGGGGGCGCCCTGGGGGGCCTCACCATAAACGCCCTGGGGAACAGCCTTTTTTTCGGCCTGGCTACCGCCCTCTTGGTTATGCCCGCGGCCTGCCTGGCGGCCTTTGGAACCGCCGGTGAGAAAAACCGCCTGGGGAGGGAGCTGCTGTTCATGCTCCCCTCCGGGGTTTCCTCGGTGCTCCTGGGGCTGGGGTACCTGCGGCTCCGGAGCCTCCTTTCCCCCGGCCCGGCCCTGGGGCGGATATTTATCTTAGCCGCCCACGTGATTTTGGCCTTCCCCTTTGTGCTGCGCCACATTGCCGGGGGTATCCGGAGCCTTCCCCCCCGGCTCTCCGAAGCGGCCTCCGTTTTGGGGGCCTCCGGTACGGACCTCTTTTTTTCTGTCCGGCTTCCCCTGATTAAGGGAACCCTGTTTTCCGCCCTGGTTTTTGCCTTTTGCCTTTCCCTGGGGGAGATCAACACGGTTCTCCTCCTGGCCCCCCGGAATTTCAACACCCTGCCCCTGGTGATGTACCGGCTTATCGGCGCCCACAATTTTTACGCCGCCTGTGTTCCCGGAGTCCTCCTCATGGCCCTCTCGGGGCTGGCTTTTTGGGCCATGGACAAAACTGCCGAGGGAAAAATTGAAAGATCATTTTAACCCGGAAGGGGGGCTTACGATCCGGGACCTCCGGTATAGCCGGGGGGATTTTCATCTGCAGGTGGACCTAAGCCTCTCAAAGGGTTCCCTCAACTGTCTGCTGGGGCCTTCGGGCTGCGGCAAAACCACCCTTTTAAATCTTATTGCCGGTTTTGTGCCTCCCCAGGGGGGGGAAATTCTCCTGGGGGGCCGGGACCTGACCCTTCTGCCTCCCCACCGGCGGCGGGTGGGGGTGGTTTTTCAGGATTACGCCCTCTTTCCCCATCTGGATGTCCTGCACAACGTGCTCTACGGAATCAAACGGCGCTTCCCTTCCCTGCCCGCCCCCCGGCAGATCGCCAGGGCCCGGGAGTATCTGGACCTGGTCCGTCTCTCCGGCTGGGATAAGCGTTCCGTAGAAAGCCTGAGCGGGGGGGAGAAACAGCGGGTGGCCCTGGCCCGGGCCTTGGCCCCGGAACCGGAGCTTTTGCTTTTGGATGAGCCCTTAAGCGCCCTGGACGCGGGCCTTAGAGTCAGCCTGCGCCGGGAGATAGCCCGGATTCAAGCTGAGACCTCCCTGCTGGCCCTTTACGTTACCCACGATCAGGAGGAAGCCTTAAGCCTTAGCGATGAGCTTTTTTTAATGAACCGGGGGCGGATCCTTCAGGGGGGAAGGCCGGAGGAGGTTTACCGCCGCCCGGGAAGCCTCTTTGCCGCGTCCTTTTTGGGGGGCGCCAATTTTATCACCGGGAGGCTGGATCAGGGGGAGGGAACCTTCCTAACCGATGCCGGACGGCGGCTGGGGGTTTGTCCCAGCCCCGGTTTTGTTTCCGGGCCGGGGCGGCTTTTTTTTCGCCCCGAGGACGGCCGGTTCTGCGGCCTGCCGGAAAACCCGGAGGCCGGGGACTTTAATTACTTTAAGGCCCGGCTGGTCAAAACCGAATTCTTAGGGGCCTTCCGGCTTTTTCATCTCCTCACCGAAGAGGGACCGGTGATTCTTCAGGCCCCCGCCGGGGAGGCCCTGCCGGAGGGGGAGCTTTGGTTTAAGGTACCCCGGTTGTGCTGCCTGGGTTTTTCCGGCCAGGACTAAGGTAACCACGGACGACACGGACAGGAGCCACGGACTAAGACTAAGAATAACCGCGAAAAACGCGGAAGGACGCGAAAAGGTATATATGGCTAGGTTTACACCCGAAGGGGAGACGCGCACCGGCGGGTCGCGGGATACTGTTTTCCGTAAGGTCCGTGGTTATAGAATTCTAAGTCCACCCATAAGGGCATCAGCCCCCGCTGCGGATAAAGTGCTCCGGCACCGGGAATTGGCTGGTTAGGAGCAGCACCTCCTTGCCCACCTCGGTGATCACCGAATCATTATTCACGTTGTCAAAGATCCGGCGG
>JAISRN010000091.1 GCA_031273605.1 Spirochaetales bacterium
CAGTTTAAGGACCGGCACGGGGATCGCCGGAAGGTCCGGGGGGCCCTTGCGGGAGCCATCATGCCTGAGTCGGTCCGGAACTATGCGATAAAGAAGGGTCTGTATGTGATAGTGCAGACCGGCGACACGGTCCGGATAGACATACCGGAAGGCTTTCAGCCCAGGGAGTGGTAGGGCACAGTCCGGATAAGTTGCCAAAAAAACAGGAGTAAAAGGCGCTGTTTAATCTGCATAATTCTCCGGCGGCTTCCCTCTTTTTTCTCCTTTCATTTGCAGTTTTTATTTGCAGTAGACTAACCCGGCTTTTTGCTCTATGATGACAGCTATGAAGCCTTTTTTCCTTGCCCTATTTCTGGCCGCCGGGTTTTGTTCCGGGGGAGCCCAAAACCTTGTCGCCGAGAAAACCCTGGTCTTGGCGGTCGGCAATGAGGGTAGGGGGAATTTTAACCCCCTGCAATCCTATTCCGCCGCGGACGCCCAGATTTTTTCCGCCTTGTACGAGGGTTTGGTGAGTTACCACCCCGTGAGTCTCGAGCCGGTTCCCGGCGCCGCCGGAAGGTGGGAAATATCCCCGGACGGCCGGATTTACCGCTTTTTTATCCGGGAAGAGGCCCGGTACTGGAACGGCGACCCGGTCCAGGCCCAGGACTTTAGGGATACCTGGCTCATCCTTCTTAACCCCCAGGAAGAAGCCCCCTATTCCTTCCTGCTGGACATTATCCGGGGCGCCCGGGCCTACCGGACCGGCGCGGTCTCCTCCCCCGACGGGGTGGGAATCCGGGTCGTCGATCCCCTCGTCCTGGAGGTGGAACTGGAAAGTCCGGCGGACTACTTTCTCAAGATTCTCTGCCACCACAGTTTTGCCCCCCTTCATCCTTCCCTGCGGAGCCGTTACCGCCGGGACCAGCCCCTCCCCGGCCTGGGCAACGGTTCTTTTTACTTTTACCGCGGGGAGTCCGGGGGTTACCTGCTCCGGCGCAACGAAGCCTACTGGGACGCCGGCCGGGTCGGGCTTAACCAGATCCGGGTAGTTTACGAAACCGATCCGGTGGAATCGGCCCTCAGGTTTAACCGGGGGGAGATCCACTGGGCTTTGGGCAACGTATCGGTAGAAGATGTGGAAAACCGCCAATCCCTGATTGTTAATCCGATTTTTGCCACCTCCTATTATTTTTTCTCCGAAAAAACGCCCCCCTTTAACGATCCCCGGCTTACCCGGGCCTTAGCCTTGCTGCTTCCCTGGGAGGAGATTCGCTCTCCGGAGCGGTACTACCTGCCCACGGAACGGCTCATCCCCCCCCTGCAGGACTATCCCGGACAGCCGGGGATTGCCGCGCCCAACCGGCCGGAGGCCCTGGAACTGCTAAACCAGGCGGGCTTCCCCGGAGGGGAGGGGCTGCCCCCCCTGGTTTTCCGCCTGCCCCAGGGGGCGGAGGAGGCGCCGGAGGTGGGCCTGATGAAGGCCGCATGGGAAGAGGAATTGGGGGCCCTAGTCCGGCTGGACATGGTTCCCTGGGAGGAGTACTACGATTCCCTCAAGACCCAGGGCTGGACTCTGGCCCAGATATCCTGGATAGGGGACTTTGCGGACCCCCTGACCTTTCTGCAAATGTGGGAATCCGGCAGTTTTCTCAATGATTCAGGCTATGCCAACCCCGAATTTGACGAGCTCCTGGCCCAGGCTTCCCGGCAGGAGGGAACGGAGCGGCTAAAAACCCTGGCCCGGAGCGAGGGCCTCCTGCTGCAATCCGGGGCGGTGCTGCCGGTAAACCACCAGCCGGCCTTTAATGTGCTGGACCTAAGCCTGATCTCCGGCTGGTATCCCAACCCCATGGACATCCACCCCTTTAAGTACCTGTCCTTTTCCCTCCCCCAGCTTCCCCCCAATATAGCCTTTCTGCCGGGGGAACCTTCAAACCGGCCGGAATAGATGATTAAAGGAAGGGCGGGCAAAGGGTATTCCCAAGTTTCCCGGTTTTTGCTATAATATAAGTAATGAAAACGGCCTTCAAATTGCATGAGCAGATTGTTTATCCCCTTCAGGGGGTAGGGCAAATCATTTCTATCGAAGAAAAGCCCTTTAAAGACGAAAAACTCCTCTATTATGTCATTTACCTTCCCGTAACGGACATGACCATCATGGTTCCGGTAAACAAGGCTAAGGAGCTGGGGATTCGGGCCATTGTTTCGGAGAAGGAATCCAGGGAAGCCCTGCACATCATCAGCGAGGAGAACGAAGCGGCCCCGGCGGACTGGAAGCTCCGCTACCAGTTAAATCTTAATTTGCTCAAAAGCGGCAGCATTAAGGATATTGCCCTGGTGGTGAGAACCCTCTATCATCGCAGCAAAGTCAAGGAACTGCCTATTTTAGAGCGAAAACTTTTTGATGACGCCTTAAAAATTCTGATTGATGAGATATCTTTCTCTCTGAAAAAACCTAAAATTGAGATTGAGCAAGTTGTTTTTAGCAAGCTCGAAGAGGATTAATGAAGGAATCACTGGACGACAATTCTCCGGCTTTCTCCGGGGGGGGGCCTATTTTTGAGGCGGAACCGGACTTTCCCCGCCCCCAAGCCGTCGGGGGGCATTCCGTCCTGATTACCGCCGCGGGAACGAGTTTTCGTTTTGGGGCCTCCCTCAAAAAAGAGTTTTTTCCCCTCCTGGGGGAAACGGTGCTTCACCATACTTTTATGGCCTTCTATTCCGCAGGAATTTTTGATTACTTCTGCGTTACCTTTTTGAAGGATCACGAGGAGCAGACCCGAACCGCCCTGGGCCGCCGGATTGTGGAGGGCCTGGGTTCCCGGCTTATCCTGGTGCAGGGGGGGGCAACCCGGCAGGAATCGGTTTGCCGGGGGCTGGAGGCCCTGAGCTCTTTCCGGCCTCCCACGGTGCTTATTCACGACGGGGCCCGCCCCTGGGTTTCCCAAGACCTGGTGCTGAGGGTTTTTAAAACCATGCTGGACAGGGGGGCCGCGGCGCCCCTTATCCCCACGGTGGACGCCATTAAGCGGGTGGACGCTTCGGGCCGGATTGCCAGGCATCTGGACCGTCCGGCCACCGGGGCCGTTCAGACTCCCCAGGGCTTTCAGTTTTCCGCCATTTTGGAGGCCCACCGCAAAGCCCGGACCGACGGCAGCGTCTACATTGACGATACCGAGATCTACCACCGGTACTGCGGCGAGGTTTTTACCGTTCCCGGGGAATTTAGCAACATTAAGATCACCTACCCCAGGGACATTATCGAATCCCCCGCCGCCGGGCGGGCCCAGGATTTTTCCCCCCTGGAGCGGGACGCCCTATGAGGGGGCTGCCGTGAGGGTTGGCCAGGGTTGGGACCTTCACCTTTTGACCGCCGGGCGGCCCCTGATTTTAGGGGGGCTTCCCATCCCCGCCGACTCAGGCTGCCTGGCCCACTCTGACGGGGATGTGTTGATTCACGCCCTGATTGACGCGCTGCTGGGCGCCCTGGCCCTGGGGGATATAGGAGATCACTTTCCTCCTTCAGACCCCCGGTACCGGGACATTTCCAGCGTGATTCTCCTCAAGCAGGTTATGGAGGAGGTTCGGGACCGGGGATACGGGGTGGTGAATGTGGACTGTACCGTCATCCTGGAAAGTCCCCGGCTGACCGGCTATAAGGCCGCCATCGCCCGGAACCTGGAAGCCCTTCTGGGTTTGGCGGCGGGGACGGTTTCGGTTAAGGCCAAGACCGCCGAGGGCACAGGGCCGGTGGGCGCCGGAAAGGCTGCGGAGGCCAAAGCGGTGGTCCTTCTGGACAGGTCCTAGGCAGAGCGTAGACATGAAGAAAATGCCGCCGGGGGAGAGCCCTCCGGGGAGCCGCAACTGGGAAAGCTGCTTTAAAGCCATAGACGGGGCGGTGGAAAAAACCGTGCTGCCTTCGGTTTCTTTTATTGCCGGAGAGAATTCCGGGGTTACTTTCCCAAAAACTGAAGTTTTGGGAAAGCCTCAGGACTCCTCGGCTTTTCGGATTTTAGTTTCGACCATGATCTCCCTAAGAACCAAGGACGAGGTGACCCTTCCGGCTTCCCTGCGGCTTTTTGCCAGGGCCTCCGGACCGGAGGAAATGGCCGGCCTTACCGAGGATGAGATCGCCAAGCTCATCTTTCCCGCGGGGTTTTACCGGACCAAGGCGGCCAACATCCTTAAGGCCAGCCAGATCCTTTTGGCCCGCCACGGGGGGCAGGTGCCGCCCCGGAGGGAGGATCTGCTGGCCCTGCCGGGGGTGGGGCCCAAGACGGCAAGCCTGGTGCTGAGCTTGGCCTTCGGTATTCCCGCAATCTGCGTGGATACCCACGTTCACCGGGTGTCCAACCGTCTGGGCTGGATTAATACCAAAACCCCCCCGGATTCCGAGGCGGCCCTTATGGAAATTCTGCCCCAAGAGCATTGGATTTCCCTAAATGAGCGGCTGATTTTTTTTGGGCAGCAGATCTGCACGCCCCTGTCGCCCCATTGCAGCCGCTGTCCCCTGGGGCCGGACTGCCCCCGGATAGGGGTGGGGCGCAGCCGATAGGAAGGAGTTTTGATGAAGTCTAATTTTTCTATGGTTCCCTATATGATGAAGCGGAACCCCCGCCTGGCCTTAAGTACAGCAAGGAATTTTTGGACTATGTACCGGGCCTATGGCTTATCCGGAGATTTTCCCCGGCGTCTTTTAAAAAGACTAAGCCTTTTGTATTTAAATCTTACCCCCCTGTGCAACCTCCGCTGCCTTATGTGCGGCCAGCGGGGAATCAAGGGAACCCTGTCGGGCTCTGCGGAGCAGGAAGCGGCTAAATCCGTCCTTCCCCTTTCGGTTTATGAAAAACTGATCCGGGAAGTCCAAAAATATCATCCCATGCTCTACCTGTGGGGCGGAGAGCCTTTTTTATACCCCCACCTTATGGAACTGGGGCGTATGATAATTTCTTCCGGCCTTAATCTTTCTATTAATACCAATGGAACCTTTCTGGAGGAGTACGCCGAACAGGTGGTTAGGGATAAGTGGAGCGCCATTTTTGTTTCGGTAGACGGCTTTGAACAGATCAACGACGAGATCCGGGGGAAGAACTCCTACGCCAGGGCCATGGCCGGGATTGCCGCGATAAACCGGGAAAAAAAGAAAAGGGGCGTCCCGCTGCCCAACCTGGGGATTGTGTCGGTGGTAAACCGCATTAATTACCGGTATATGGGAGACTTAGTTAAGGCGGGGCAAAACTATGATCTCTCCTGGCACATCATTAACCTGGGCACCTACACCTGCGATAAGGTAGTTGAAGAGAATAAGCGGTTTTACCGGGAGAACTTTGGAGTGGAGGCCTGCCATCTGGAAGCCTACAACACGGGCTTTAATGAAGGCATTGACGGCGAAGAATTTTACCGGATCCTTACGGACATTCACGCCCTGGGTTCCAAGTATCCCATTATCACGGTACCGGCAATCCGGCCCAAGCTTATTCAGGATTACTACGGTTTTCCCGGCAAAGCCCTCCTGGGGCGCTGCCCGGTTCCCTGGTCCCAGGCCAACATTAATTACAACGGGGATGTGCATTTTTGCGCCGATTATCCCGATTACATTCTGGGGAACATTCAAAACGAAGACTTTTGGACCATTTACAATAACTCCCGCGCTCAGGCCTTCCGGGAGAAGCTGAAAAACTCGCCCCGGGGAATCTTTCCCGGCTGCCTAAGGTGTTACCAGAATATGCTTTTCGGGCGGCGGGTAAGGGCTTAAGGGGTGATTGAACGGGACCGCCTGGTTTTTCGGGCCGAAATCCTAAAGCGAATCCGGGAGTTTTTTTCTTCCCGAAATTACCTGGAGGTTGAAACCCCCCTGCTGTCCCCGGAGGTGATCCCCGAGGACAGCCTGGATTATTTTTCCACGGTTTACCGGAGCTTTCGCCGGGGGGAGACGGAGATGTACCTTCTGCCCTCTCCGGAGATCTGGATGAAGCGGCTCCTCTCCCGGGGCTTGGGGAACATCTTTCAGATCTGCCGCTGCTTTCGCAACAACGAGCAGTCCGGGAGCTTTCACAACCCGGAGTTTACCATGCTGGAATGGTATACCCAGGAGGCCGGCTACCGGGACTCCCTAACCCTTACCCGGGAGCTCCTGGGGGACCTGCCCAACCCCGGTTTTGACCGGGGCGGCGGGGTGAATTTGCGGGGGCCCTTCCGGGTTATGACCATGGAGGAAGCCTTTTGGGAATTCACCGGTTCCGCCATTGCCCCCTGGTGCGCCCCGGGGGAGGAGGGCCTGGCCGCCCTGAAGCAGGCCGTCTTAAAGCTGGCGCCGGATCGCCTGGGGGCGCCGGAGCCGCCGGAGCCGCCAACGGCGAACCTCTGGGAAGGGCTCTTCAATTTTTTGTTTGTTCACCTGGTGGAACCCCGGCTTCCCGCGGACCGGCCCCTCTTTCTTACCGATTATCCCCGGCGGATTGCGGTTTTGGCCAGGGAAACCCGGGAGGGGCCCTGGTGCGAGCGCTGGGAGCTCTACCTGGGGGGGGTGGAAATTGCCAACTGCTACACCGAAGAGGGGGACCCCCAAAAGGTGGCCGCCTACTTTGCCGCCCGGCCGCCCCGGAAAATCAAGGCCGCCGCGGATTACCCCGCGATCTTTCACGCCGGGTTTCCCCCCGTTTCCGGAACAGCCCTGGGGCTGGACCGGCTTTTGATGATCTTGACCGGCGCCCCCTCCCTGGGGGGGGTGATTCTTTTTCCCTTTTCTGATATACTACAAGAATTCTAAGGCAAAAGGATATTTTCATGATAAAAGCAGGCGCTATAGACAAGGGAATGTGTTTACTCCATAAAGACAGCCCCTACTTGGTTACCGAAAGGGAATTTGTAAACCCAGGCAAAGGTTCGGCCTTTGTCCGCCTTAAATTAAAAAATCTCAAAACAGGTCTTGTGTTAAAAGAAACTATGAAAACCCAAGACAATGTGGAAGAAATTTCCGTTGAGGATATTCCGTCCCAGTATCTCTATGCCGATGAGGAATCTTATCATTTTATGGATAACGAGTCCTACGAGCAGTTTGAGGTTAAGCGGGAAGGAATGGAAGATAAGATTCTCTTTATGAGGGAAGGGGACACCTACAAGATTACCAAGTGGGAAAACCGGCCGATTGACATTCTTATTCCGGCAAAGATGGTTTACGAAGTTACCGAATCCGAAGAGGCCGTCCGGGGCGATACGGTAACCGGGGCCACTAAAACCGTAACTTTAGAAACCGGATTGACGATCAAGGTTCCTATTTTTATTAAGCAGCATGAAAAAATAATGATTAACACCGAAAGCAGGGAATATGTTGAAAGGGTAAATAGTTGAGTTAAAATGAAAATAACTACCAAGGGCCGGTACGGACTGCGGGCAGTGATTAACCTGGCCTCCCGGGATGCCGGGGCTTTGGTTTCTATCCGCAGCATTGCCGAAGAAGAGGGAATTCCCCAGGAATTTCTGGAGCAGATTTTTTTTAAGCTCCGCAAAAAGGGAATTGTTAGTTCCAGCCGGGGCGCCGGGGGAGGGTTTCGCATGGCCCTTCTTCCGGAAGAAATTTCAGTTTTGGATATCCTTGATGCGGCGGGGGAGGAGATTTCCTTAAGCCCCTGTTCGGCCAGCGAAAAGACCTGCCAAAATTTTAAGCCCTGCGCGGCCCTGGACATTTGGGTTAGGGGGACGGAAATGATTAGGGATTATTTTAAAAACATCAGCGTCCGGGATATTATCGAAAAAAGCGTCCCCGGGTTATAGCGCCGTTCTGAAATTTAAGAATAACCACGGACGACACAGACAGACGCGGACAAAGAAAGGAGTAGATTGGACCTCCCCGCCTATCCACTAACCACTAAGCCCTAACCACTTTTTTCCGTCTGTGTGGTCCGGGGTTAAACTTAAGATTCCTGCCCCTTTGAGAGGAGGTCTTGAATCTTGCGCCGGTTGTCCAGGAGGGTGCTTAAGGATTTGCCGTCCTGCAGCCGGAAAATGGCCTCGCCAAAAAGCCCGGAAATCCCGGCGCAGACAAACCACTCCCGGTCATAAAGCCGGCTGTCGTGATACACCGCATCGGTGCCGATGATCCGGTAAAACAGCCCTTCCTGATAGGCCTTGTCGAAGGCTTCCATGGAGCCTGCGGAAAACAGGGGCAGGCTTATGGCGCAGATAATCCGCTTTGCCCCCAAATCCAAAAGAGTCCGCATGGCGTTGATCAAGGTGCCCCCGGTGCCCAGCATATCATCGGCCATAAAAACAGTTTTATCTTTAACCTTGCCCAAAAGCTTGGCGCCGATAATGTTATTATCCTCGGCGCTGGCGGACACCTTGGAGTAATCCCGTTCTTTATAAAGAAGGGCCAGGGGCTTATTTAAGTTTTCGGCAAAAAATTTGTTCCGGTCCACCGCGCCGGTATCGGGGGAAACCAAAACCAGGTCTTCGTTGTTTATATCCACAAGTTTGGAAAGTTCCAGGAGAATCTGATAAGAGGCATGGAGATTCTCCAGGCTAAGGCGGTGGAAGCTGTTTTCGATAGCCTTGGAGTGAATATCCAAAGTGATGATTCGTTTTACCCCCATAAACTCGCAGACCTTGCCGAACCACGAGGCGGTAAGGGGTTCCCGCCCTTTCTTTTTATGCTGCCGGGCGTAAGGGTAGGCCGGCAGCACCAGGGTGCAGCTCCGGGCTCCCGCGCCCAGGACGGCATCCACCGCGGCGAAAAGCATCATCACGTGATCGTTTACCGAAAAAACCGCCTTGCCCCCGGCGCCGTCTTCGATAGTTAGGGGATAATGATTTTCGCAATCCACAATAACAAAGATGTCCATCCCCCGGATAGACCTTAGAATCTCAAGTTTAACCTCGCCGTTGGCAAACCGGGTAGAACGGCTGGGGATGAGATAATGGGGGGTTTTTAATTCCAGGACATTCTTAGCGCCGATTCGGGCCTGGGAGGAGAACTCCGCGGCAAGATTAATCTGGCGGATAAGCTCATCCTGCTTTATCTGATGACGCCGGCAAATGGCCTCAATTGATCGTTGGCAGCGTTTAATATGGGTGGACCGCAGATAGTTAATGAGACTGCCGGTTAAACGTTCCGCCCCGGGGCAGGGAAGGATGCCAATAGGCTCGGTCTGAGTGAGTATCATCGGACTTTTAGTATATCCCGGAAGGCCGGCGAAGGTCAAGAAAGAAATAGGTTTTTCTATTTTTTAACTAAAATGGAAATATAATGATCCCGCAGGGTAATGATTGTTTTTGCCAGAAGAACCTGAAGCTCATCGGAGTATTTTTCAATAACGTTAATTGAATTGTCGGGCATCCCCGGTTCCGGCCTCAAAAGCTCGTAGGCTTCGAGGTTAAAAACATCGGATATTTTTGCCAGAGTCCGGGGGGAAACCCATTTTTTTCCGTTTTCGAGGTCGCTTAGAAAGGGAATGGAAATGTCCAGTTTTTCCGCCAATTCCGCCTGGGAGAGGCCGCGGTAACTGCGGTATCTTTTAATATTCCTGCTCAAAATATGCCGCAGATCTTGCTCCGTCATCGAAATTTTCCTTACCAGCTTAAGTTATTATGCTTTTAGCTTGACAGAATAGGAATAAACCTATAAATTAAGGCCATTAGCTAATAGTTTAATTCATGAAGCGGGAAACCATGAGTATCGGCCCGGGAAAAGAACGCTGAAAAAAGAAAAGTGTCTAGAGTGGTGTATAAAATTGTAGACAGAAGAGGGGAACCTATGGCAGGAAAGAAAAGAGTTCTGGCCATCGACGACATGGGGATACAGTTGGCTTTTTATCAGTCCCTCCTGGGCGGGGACTATGAACTGAGGGCCTGCAAATCGGCGGAAAAGGGGCTGGAAATACTGGAAGGTAAAAAAGCGGATATTATTCTCCTGGACCTTGAAATGCCCGGAATGTCGGGCATCGAATTTTTGCAGACCCTTAAATTAAAACCCCACTTAAAAGAAATTCCGGTTATCGTTATTTCCGATCAGCCCCGTTCCCCGGAAAGCCTTGAGTACGGCGCCGATGATTTTTTAGAAAAACCCGTAAATCCCGGCCTTTTGCAGGAAAAAATAAAAAACCTCCTGGGCCCCTACTCCGATACGGGATAAACCCCGGCGGGGCGGGAGGCTTCGGCGGCGGCCACGGGAATTTCCAGCGCCGCATCGGTTACCGCGCCAATCTTTTGGGCGTAGCTTGAGTTTTCCGCCAGGTCCTTATCGGTAATCAATTGAATGTCCAGAACGCCCCCTCCCCGTTTGCCGGTGCGAAGGTAATTAACCTGCTCAAGGCACAGGCTCCAACCGGAGAGCCAGAGGTTAAGTTTGGCGGTTTTTTCCGCCTCGCCGGTTACGTGAATTAAAAGGTCAATATCGCTTTCGGGCCCGGCGGTGCCGTTTTTAGAACTCCCCAGCACGTAGAAAGCCTTAACCCCCAGGGCTCCGGTGTCCAGGGTTTTGGCGATTCTTTCCGCCATGGCCAGGCGCCAGCGCCAGTGGTCCTCCTGGCTTTCCGGAACCCAGGCCCCGGCGGCTGGGGATTCGGGATGGGCCGCCGGACCCGTTCCCTCGGCTAAAAAGGCCACGGCCTTTCCCTCGTCGCCGTTCATAATCACGTTAAGGCATTTCCCCCCGGTTTCCTGGGGAATGTCCACCACGTAGATTAGGTCCTCAAGCTGGGCATACTCCGGCAGCAGTTCCGGCAGCATATTTCGGGAGGTGGTGAGAAAATTCCGGTGAAACACATTTTCCCCCTCATCGGGATACAGGGGAAGGTAGCGGATGGAGGATTCTACCAGGTCCTGAAAAAAGTGGGTGCCAAAGGAAAGTTCCGGCATATATCCCCCCTTTTCCCTGGCAATTTCAACCAGGAGCAGGGTGTTATTAATATCCGAATAGTTGACCTTAACTCCCAGGGTAATGTCTCCCCGGCTGCCCCAGCGCCCCGGCCCCATAAGGATAAACTGCCGTTTGGGCAGCAGGTAGTTGAGCCTGCCCACCGCCTGCCCCACCCGTTCCAGCTTTTCCACTTCGGCGGTTTTGGCGTAAGCCTCTTCGTCCACGTAAACCACGTGGCTTATGTTGCCCATGGCCCCGTTGGTAATGTACTTGTCCGCGGTAAAGAGGATGCTGGTTCCGGGGATGTGGGAGGGAATGGGAACCGCGGCGCTCTGGCCGGAGGAGGCCTGGGGCCGACACTGCAAAAGGTAAAGCTCTCCCCGGGCCCAGGCAAATTCTATGTCCACGGGGATGTTCATCCGGCTTTCCAGGGTTTTTAAAATATATTTTAAAAGTTCGATGGTTTTTCGATCTTCAATAAAACCGTTCATGGTGATGATAAGATCATCCTTGTCGTAGTCAATCTGAAAACGGTTTTTCCGGATGATTTGGTTGTCCTGATAGGCGGAAAAAACCTTGTCGTTTTCCGGATAGTTCTGCTTAAGTTCCCGGAGAAGGGCCTTAACGGGAAGGGTTTGAAAACTGTTGGTTTTTAAGTCAATCACATCCATTTCACGGGGGGCATAGCGGGCCGCCTCTTCCGGGGAAGGGTTGACCCGGATGGTCGGCTGGCTGGGGCAGATGAGGATGGGGTAATCATTAAAAAGGCGGTCCACCGCCCTGGTCCCCATGCCCGGCACGATTCGCAGGAGCCCCTCTTCCCGCTTTATCCGGGGGCTCCACCGGAACTCATTCTCGCTGAAACCTACCCCGGCAAAGGTGGGAAAGTAATAATCCCCCGCCCGGTTGCCGATAACCTCCTGCATAATAATGGCCATCTCCTCGTGGTACTCTAAAAGGCCGTGTTCCTTGCGGTACTCAATGGGGTCCGGCCCAAAGATGGAGGCGTAAATGCGGACAATGGCGTCGATGAGGGCGGTGAGGTTTTCTTCTTTTGTTCCCTGGTTGGGAAGGAAAATGCTTAAATACATTCCCGCAAAGGCGGTGCCGTAGCGGTCTTCCAAGAGGGATGAACTGCGGACAATGATGGGGGTTTTGCCGAAGTCTTCCAGCGCCATGGAGATGCCGTTAATAAAATCCATGGGGAAGTTAGAATTCCTAAATACCTGGATCAGGTTAGGATAGTCGGCCCGGACCTCCTCAATGTCCTTGTACTTTTGCTCCATCGCCTCTTCCAGGTTGTTGTAGTAGATAAAATCCATGCTGTAGTCCGAAGTGATGTACCAGGTTTTAGGAATCCGCACCGGGGTTTTGGTCTGCTTAAGAATTTGTTCGGCTATAAATAAGCCGGCGCTCTTGCCTCCGAGTTTTCCGTGGCTGTTATTGGGAAAGATGGTCCTTTGGAGGACTTTGTAAAAATCGTCAATGTCTAAAAATTTCCGGGCCTGGCGGATATATTCCAACTGCTCGGTAAAGAGGCGTTCCATAAACAGGGCATTAATATCGCTCCTGGCGTAGCTTGAAATTTCGATCCGGTTGGAACGGCTTAGGTGATGATACCGGGAAACCGCGTCGGAGATCTCCGCCAGGGAGGTGTCGGTTTTTTCCAGGACCCGGATTAAAAAGCTGATCTTGTCTTCCTGCATCCACTTGCGGATATTTTCCAGGATGTCCTCATCGGAAAAATACCGGGCCGCCACCTCGAAGATTTTTTTGCTAAAATCCTCCTGGGACAAAAAATTAACCTTGTGTCCCGGAAGTTTATCCTCCTGGGCAGGTTCGGGGGAGGCAAGGTTGGGGGCCGCCGCCAGGCTGCCCATTAAGCTCTGGGCCTCATCGATGCCGATCCAGCAGAGATGGTTAAGCATGCGGCGGCAGATCTTGGAAAACAGGATGGAGTCCATCTTGCCGATGAGGTCGATCACGATGACCCATTCCGGCTGACGCTTGGCGGCAATTTCCTGCTGAGCCTGTTCCCACTGTTCCATAGAAGATTTTAGGTCTTTCTGGAACAGGTAATTCTCCAGCCGGTCGGCGATGGAATTTAAAAGCATCTGCTCTTCCGGCAGAAAAACGCTGCCCTTTTTTTCCGGCGGCCGGGAAAGATAGGCCATTTCCAGCCGTCCCGCTATTTGGCCGTTAAGCTCAATAGCCGCTTCCTGGCGGTACTCCGAAAGAACAAAGCCGGGGCTCATAAAAACGGCGTCTTTGTAGGTAATCCTGACCCGGCAGAGTTCCGGATAGCGCCACCCGGTGGGGAGAATTTCGATGAGCCCCTTGAAGACCTCCTCCGGGCTTAGGTGGTCCTGGTGCAGGAGGGATTGAACCTGGGAGAGACACTGAAACTCCTTGGCCCTGTCGGTTAGGTTTTGAATCAATTTGTTATCTTCCGCCGGTTCGCCGGCCCCTTTTTCTATCCGGTTCATCTTTTTATTTTACCCGATTTTGAGGGCCGGGGGAAGGGAGGTTTTTAAGAACAAAAAAGAGAGAAACCGCGAAAGGCGCGAAAATCCGCGAAAGGGGAATAGGGCTTTATCCGGTTTTCCCGTTCCGGGGAAAAAGTGGTTATCCTAAACTAGGCGGCCTTAGAAATAGGCAAATTTGGGGTACGGGTCTCTTGAAACCTCATCCCAAATCCGGTATTATAATTAATAGAGGGTAAAATCCCATGAAAAACGATATTTCCGGCATCCAACCGCAGCTTGATATGCTTACAAAGGTCATAGCCGAAACAGTCCCGGTGGAGGAAATTTATCTTTTCGGCTCATGGGCTTACGGCGTGCCGGATAAGGATTCCGATATAGACTTGTATGTGGTATTCAAAGACGATATGCCCATGCGGGAACTTGACGCGCTGGACGCAGTCCGTACTGCCCTGCCGCCAACAAGAAAAATACCCCTTGATTTGCTTGGCTTAAGGATTAACCGCTTCCTGTACCGTAAACAGCACGCCACCCTTGAACGGAAAATAACCAGAGAAGGGATAAAAATATATGGCTAACGAGTTGTTGCAGGAATGGCTTGCCAAAGGCGAAGAAGAGCTTCGATCTGCCGAGTACCTCGCTACAATGCGCCATCCCACACCGGACGATACTATATGTTATCTTTGCCAGCAGTCTGCGGAAAAATACATCAAAGGCCTTCTCTTTCTCATGGACATTGAGCCGCCACGCTCACATGATTTAGAAGAGCTAATAACCATGTGTTCACAATCAGGCATTGATTTTTCTTTTATACTGGCAAAATTAAAGATACTAACCAAATACTCCGTAATAACTCGTTACCCAAATGAACTTAATATTACCAATGATGATATGCACATGGCCCTACAATATGCCAGCGATATAAAAGATTTTTTGATAAAAGCCATTACAGAGCGGCTGGAGGCAGAAGCGGCGCCGGGGGAACAAGGTCAAAAATACCGCCCTGGTACTTCAGCGATTTGACATTCGCGGACTTTTCTCTTTTTGCGGTTATTTTTTTTGGTCTACCCTTCGTGTTCTTTGGCAATGGCAGAAAACAACCGGCGGACCTGCTTGAATCCCCTTTGAGTTTTGGGCATACTGGAAAAATGGCCATTGACGAGGTTCGGGAGTATTTACGCCGGTTTAACCGGGATAGGGACATTATTGAACTGGCCGCATCCACCGCCACCGTTGCCGAAGCGGCCGCCGCCATGGGGGTCCGCCCCGCCCGGATTGCCAAGAGCCTTTCCTTAAGCGCCGGTTCCGGGGCGCTTATTGTGGTAACTGCGGGGGACATGAAGCTGGACAACCGCAAGTATAAAGATTATTTTGGCCTTAAGGCTAAGATGCTTTCTTCCGATGAGGCCCTGAATTTTACCGGCCACCCGGTTGGGGGAGTCTGCCCCTTTGCCCTTCCCCCGGGGGTGGCGGTGTACTTAGACGTTTCTCTAAAACGCTTTGACACGGTGTTTCCCGCCTGCGGCAGCGCCCATTCCGCCATTGAGCTTACCCCGGCGGAATTGGAAGCCCTAACGCCAAATTCAAGCTGGGCGGATCTCTGCCGTCCCCTGGAAACCTAAGGGCCCTCTAAAGAATCCTATTGGGGTGAAAGGGAAAAGCGGATTATATAACAAACAAGTCTATGGCGCACAGTTTTTCTTTCTAAAAGATGGTTCACCCCGGTCCGTTATCCTTTTGGCTTTCCTTAATCAGGGCCGCCCCCCTTTCCCTAAGAAGGTACTTTTGAATCTTCCCCGAAGCGGTCATGGGAAAGGAGTCCACAATAAAAACGTACCTGGGGGTTTTAAAGCGGCTGATCCGGCCCCGGCAGTAATCAATCACCTCCTCCTCGGTTAGGAGGGCCCCTTCGTGGAGGATGATAAAGGCGGCGGCCTCCTCGCCGTACTTTTGGCTGGGTACCCCCACCACCTGCACATCCTTGATGCCGGCCATGGTGTAGAGGAAGTCTTCGATTTCCTTGGGGTAAATGTTTTCCCCTCCCCGGATGATCATGTCTTTTATCCGCCCCGTTACCCGGAAGCAGCCGTCCTCCCCCTTAACCCCCAGGTCTCCCGAATGAAGCCAGCCCTCCCGGTCAATGCACCGGGCGGTTTCTTCGGGCATTTTGTAATAGCCCTTCATGGTATTGTAGCCCCGGCAGCAAAACTCCCCGTGGACCCCCGGAGGACATTCCTCCCCGGTGTCGGGGTTCCGGATGGTAACCTCCACCCCCGGCAGCTCCCGGCCTACGGTTTCAACCTTAATTTCCAGGCTGTCGTCGCAGCGGGTTTGGGTCATTACCGGGGAGGATTCCGTTAAGCCGTAGCAGATGGTGATTTCGCCCATGTGCATTTCGGCAATCACCTGCCGCATGGTTTCGATGGGGCAGGGGGAACCGGCCATGATGCCCGTCCGGAGGCTGGAAAGATCAAAGAGGTTAAACATGGGATGGTTCAGCTCGGCGATAAACATGGTGGGCACGCCGTAGACCGCGGTACATTTTTCTTTTTGAATGGTAGCTAAAACCAGGAGGGGATCGAACCATTCCAGCAGGGCCGCGGCGGCGCCGTGGGTGATCACCGCCATCATCCCCAGAACCAGGCCGAAACAGTGAAAGAGGGGCACCGGCAGGCAGACGATGTCCCTTGGGGTGAGCCTCTGATTATCCCCGATCCCCAGGCCGTTGTTGAGGATATTCCGGTGGGTCAGCATCACCCCCTTGGGGAAGCCCGTGGTTCCCGAGGTGTACTGCATATTGATCACATCGTCGGGCGCCAGGGAGGCTTCAATGGCCTTGAGTTCCGCCGGGTCCGTATGCCGGCCCAGGAGAAGAATCTCGCTTAGGCTGTACATTCCCCGGTGTTTCTGGGGCCCCGCATAAATGACGCTGGCAAGACGGGGGTAGTTCCGGGAGGCCAGGTGTCCCCGGAGGGAGGTTTTGAGTTCCGGAATCAGCTCGTTCACCATGGCCACGTAATCGGAATCCCGGTAGCCGTCGCTCAGGCACAGGCAGGCCAGGTCCGATTGCTTGAGAAGGTAGTCCAGTTCGTGATTCTTGTAGGCGGTGTTGATCGTTACCAGGATCATCCCTGTCCGGGCGGTGGCAAAGAGAAGGGTGTTCCAGTCGGGAATGTTGGGAGCCCAGATTCCCACGTGGTCTCCCTTTTTAAGCCCGATGGCCAAGAGCCCCTTGGCTAGATCGTCCACCCGGCGGTCAAATTCCCCGTAGGTCCAGCGCAGGTTGCGGTCGCTGTAGATGAGAAAGTCGTGATCCGGCTGCCGGGCGGCCTGCTCCCGGAGAAGGCCGCTCAATGTGGTTTCCAGATAGGCCATGGCTATACCGGAGTCCACAGGACGGCTAAAATTTTTGCCATGCCTCCGGAGGCCGTTACCCGGTGGGGAACGATGGAATCGTAATAAATAGAATCCCCTTCCCGAACCAGGTGGGTATCCAGGCCGTAACTCACCTCAATCGCGCCGGACAAAACATAGATAAATTCCTCCCCCTCGTGGGCGCTTTTGGGCTGATCCGAGCCGGGCTGGATGTCCACCAGGAAGGGCTCCAGATGACGCCCCCCCTTATCCGCGGCTAAGGTCCGGAAGCTCAAGCCCTGGTGGTCCCGGCGGCCCTTATCGGGCAGGCCGGTAATAAACCGCGCCGCCTCTTCAGCCTCCCCCCGGCGGGTTATCACGGGCCCCCCCTCTTCCCGGTCATCCATGAGGGAACCGAGGCGCACCCCCAGGGCCCGGGAGATTTTGATGAGGGGCGCCAGATCGGGAATGTGGTCTTCCTCGACAATGCGGCGGACCAGTTCCCCGTCCAGGCCGCTCCGCCGGACCAGCTCTTTCCGGTCCAGGGAATGGGTTTTGCAAAGTTCGGTGATTCGTTCACCCACCGTTCGTTTTCCTGTCATGAGGGAGTTTTTATCAGTTCCTGCCAAGAATATCAAGGGGTTATTTTCAATTTAAGTTAACCATTGACAGAGGGCAAGCCCGGCGGATACAATAACAGTATGAAGGAACTAACGCTCACCATCACCAACGAAACCGGCCTTCATTCCCGGCCGGCGGATCTTTTTGTCCGGACGGCCAAGCTCTACGAGTCCTCCATCGAGGTGACCAAGGGGGAAAAAAAGGCCAATGCCAAAACCATCATTAAGGTTATCCTCCTCAATGTCTGTCAAAACGACCCCATTACCCTCACCGCCGAAGGCCCGGACGAGGAGGCCGCCCTGGCAGACCTCCGGGGCCTGGTGGAATCCGGCTTTACCAAGGTAAACCCCCGGGTGGAGATTTAGCCCCTCCGGAATGAAGAAAAGGAACCGCGAAAGGCGCGAAAGGGCAATGTGGACTTCCTTTCCCTCTTTTCGCGTTCCCCTTCGGGTTTTTTTATTTGTTTTTTTTTCGATTTTGGGATACATTATAACCGGGGTTCCCGAATTCGTTTTGGAACCGCCCCCCGGATTGCCGGGGCTTTTTGCCTATCCTGTTGAGGAGGATCTTTAAATGACTACCATTAAAAAAGGATTTCTTTTAGCGGCTGTGCTCATGGCCGCCGCCTTTCCGGCTTTCTCCCAAGCGCCGAGCCTTGATCTCAATGACATTCAGTCCGGCATCGGCAGCGCCGCCGAAACCCTGGGGGAGGCCCTGATTCTTAACTCCACCCTAGGGCTAAGCTGGTCGGATTCCCACATCGGGCAGCTCATAGCCCTTCCCCCCCACTTCGGCGTGGGGATCAGCGCCGGGGCAACCAGCGTTCAGGCCCAGGGGGTGTCGGACTTTCTCAACACCCTGGGGGTGGATACCTCGGACCTTTTCGGCCCCATCCCCGGCGACAGCTTCTACCTGCCCCGGGGCAATGTGGAAGGCCGGATTGGCGGGTTCCTCCTGCCCTTCGACATTGGGGTTAAGGGGATGTACCTTCCCGCCGTGGGGAGCGACACCAAACTTGAGTTTACCAGCCTGGGGGCGGATATCCGTTTTGCCCTGATTAAGAACCGCCTGATCATCCCCGGGATCTCCCTAGCCGCCGGGGCCAGCTACACCACCGGCGGGGTGAGCCGCAGCCTGGGGACTACCCAGCACATCGATCTCAGCCAGATACAGGGCTTTAGTTCCGGTGATGGGCTTGACCTTAGCGCCCCGGAGCTGGATTTTCACTGGAAAAACATCACCTTAGATGCCCGTGTCCAGGCCAGTTGGAACCTCATTGCCATTACCCCCTATGTAGGGGCCGGGGCCAGTTACGGCTGGTCCACCGTGGGTTACGGCTTAAACAGTACCGTCACCAAAACGGGAACCTGGTCCGGGACCACGGAGGATCTAAACAACAATCTAACCAATGCCGGTTTGGACCCTGTTAATCTGGATTCGGCTAGCGGCCTTTCCTACGAAACCAAATACGAGGGCCTGGCCTTCCGGGCCTTTGGCGGGGTGTCCCTGAACATCCTCATCGTCAAACTGGACCTGAGTTTAATCTACGATTTTGTGAACAAAGTCTACGGCGCCAATGCGGGGGTAAGGATTCAAATTTAGCTGACCCGCCGGGTCCTGTTTTAAGGTTCGGCGGGCCGCCGCCGGACCTTGTTTTTAAAAAAGCCGCCCCTCCCGTCCCTGCCCTCAAGGGAAAGCAGGGCTTTTTTCTTTTTTCAGTAGCAAAAGTTTTTAAAATTTGTTAACCTGATTACTATGGAATTGCTAGTCAACCCCCGGGGTAACGGGGCCTGCCCCCTCTGCCTTTTCAATAACCGGTGCCTAATTCAGGAATCCCTGGGGAAGGCCGCGGCGGCGATTCCCTCCGGCGGCAAGCTGGGCCTGGTGATCTATAACTGTCCCAAGTTTCAGGAGAACAGCGAGGAATGATCGAAAAACTAAACCTCTTGGCCGCCCGGTTTAAGGAAGTGGAGGAGGCCCTTTCCCTCCCTGAGGTAATGAAGGACCTGCAGCGCTACAAGGAGCTCATGCAGGAGCACGCCTACCTGGGGGAAATCGTCGGGGAGTATGGGGAACTGCAAAAAATTCAGGGGGAAATAGCCGAAACCTCCGGCCTGGCGGAGGCCGAAACCGATCCGGGGATGCGGGAAATGATCCGGGAGGAACTGCGCCGCCTGGAGCAGGCCGCAATAGCCCGGACCGAAAAGCTCAAGGCCCTGCTCATTCCCAAGGACCCCCTGAATGAAAAAGATATTATTATGGAAATTCGGGCGGGAACCGGGGGGGATGAGGCGGCCCTCTTTGCCGCGGACCTTTACCGGATGTACTGCCGGTATGCGGAAATCAAACGCTGGACCCTGGAACTGATCAATGTGAGCGAGATTGGCTTAGGGGGTTTTAAAGAAATTGTCTTTTCCATCCACGGCAAGGCGGTTTACGAAAACCTCCGTTACGAAAGCGGGGTTCACCGGGTTCAGCGGATTCCCGCCACGGAATCCCAGGGGAGGCTCCATACCTCGGCGGTTACCGTGGCGGTTCT
This sequence comes from Spirochaetales bacterium, assembly GCA_031273605.1. Taxonomy (GTDB): domain Bacteria; phylum Spirochaetota; class Spirochaetia; order UBA9216; family UBA9216; genus JAISRN01. Next base: position 19,835 of record JAISRN010000091.1, read on the forward strand.
CCCGGAGGCGGAGGAAACGGACATTGAGATTCGCCCCGAGGATATCAAGGTGGATGTTTTCCGCTCCTCCGGGCCCGGCGGCCAGAGCGTGAACACCACGGATTCAGCGGTTCGGATTACCCACCTGCCCACGGGGATGGTGGTCATCTGCCAGGACGAAAAGTCCCAGATAAAAAATAAGGCCAAGGCCCTGCGGGTTCTCAAGGCCCGGCTCTTTGAGGCCGAGGAGGCCAAGAAAAACGCCCTCCGGGCGGAGGCCCGGAAAACCCAGGTGGGCTCCGGGGATCGTTCCGAGCGGATTAGAACCTACAACTTTCCCCAAAACCGCTTAACGGATCACCGGATTAATCTGACCCTTTACAAGCTGGATCAGATTATCCAGGGCAGCCTGGACGAGGTTCTGGAGGCCCTTAAACTTTCGGTACAGGAACAGTTGCTAAAGGAACAATAACAAAAACCATGACCGTGCGGGAGGCCCTTTCCCTGGGCAGCTCTCAGTTTCCCCAAACCCCCGAAGACAACCCCCGGCTGGAGGCCGGGGTGCTTCTGGCCTTTTGCCTGGGCCTAAGCCGGGAAAAGCTCCTGGCCTGCCCCGGCCGGGAATTAAGCCCCGGGGAGGAGAGGGCTTACCGGGCGCTGGCGGCGCGCCGGGCCCGGGGGGTTCCTTCGGCCTACCTTACGGGCCGCCGGGAATTTTATGGCCGGGAATTTTACGTGGACCCCAGGGTTCTCATTCCCCGGCCCGACACGGAAACCCTGGTGGAGGCGGCCCTGGAAATTATCAACCGCCCCGGCGGCAGGGGGGCGGAAACTTCGGTGGTGGATATTTGCACAGGCTCCGGCTGCATCCCCCTTACCTTGGCCTGGGAAGTTCCGGGGCTGAAATCCGCCGCCGCGGACATAAGCCCCGCCGCGGCCTGCGTTTTTGCCCTTAACCGCCGCCTCCTTCGGCGCCCCGAAACGGCCTTTTACCTTTCCGACCTGTTAAACGGGGTTCCGGGCCGGTGGGACCTGATTACCGCCAACCCCCCCTACCTAAGCCCCGCCGAGATAGAAGAAAAGCGCCGCCGGGAAGGGGGACCTTGGGGCTCCGCGGCGGCTGCGGACTGGGAGGAACCGGAGCTGGCCTTAAACGGCGGGGAGGGGGGCTTAAAAATTCTCCGCCGGGTGATTGCCCAGAGTCCGGCCCGGCTTAACCCCGGCGGCTGGCTCGTGATGGAAGGGGCCCCCGGTCAGATGAACTTTTTGAGAAAGGCTATGGCGGAGGAGGGCTTTCTTGGGGTAGAATGTGTACCGGATTTGGCGGGCCGGGAGAGGGTCATCCGGGGATACTATGGAAAATGATGACGGGGCTCTGGAAAAACAGTTATCTCAGTTTAAGGACCAGTTGTCCTTTTATTCCGCGGAGGAACGGGACCAGATTCTCTTTGCCGCCGGCTGGGCCCGGGAAAAACACGGGGATCAAAAACGCCTAAGCGGGGAGCCCTTTTTCATTCATCCCCTGGCGGTGGCGGGTTTTTTGGTAACCATGCGGATGGATCATGAAACCCTTATTGCCGCCCTTCTTCATGATGTGCTGGAAGACACCCCCACCACCTCCCGGGAAATGGAGCAGGCCTTTGGTCCGGAAATTGTTCAGTTGGTAGACGGGGTTACAAAAATTTCCACCGTTAAGGCAAAAAGTAAAACCATCCAGGAAGCCGAAACCCTGCGGAAGATGCTGATAGCCATGACCAGGGATATCCGGGTGATCATCATCAAACTGGCGGACAAGTACCACAACATGAGCACCCTGGAGTTTATGGCCCCGGAACGCCGGAAAGAGGTGGCCCGGGAGTGCCTGGAACTTTACGCTCCCCTGGCCGACCGGCTGGGAATCTCCTGGCTTAAAACGGAACTGGAAAACCTCTGCTTAAAGCATTTAAACCCGGCGGTTTACGAACAAATCAGCGCGGTCCTTACCGCCAACGAGGAGGAAACCCGCCAGTATCTTGACAGGGTGGAAAGGGCTATCCGGACCGAGGTTAAAAGCCACAACATCAAGGTTGATATTACCGCCAGGGCCAAACACATTTATTCGATTTATCAAAAGATGAAAATTCGGAACAAAAGCCTGGAGGAGATTTACGATATTTTAGGCTTGAGGATTCTTTGTGATGAGCCTTCGGACTGCTATACCGTTTTGGGCCTTGTACACAAACTTTTTCGCCCCATCGAGGGCCGGTTTAAAGATTATATCGCCATGCCCAAAACCAACCAGTACCAAAGCCTGCATACCACCGTTATGGGTTATGATGTGCGGCATCTGGAAGTTCAGATTAGAACCAGGGAAATGCACGAAATGGCGGAATACGGCATTGCCGCCCACTGGCTTTACAAGCAAAATGATCCCAAGGAAAAAAACAAGGCCGGCCAGTTTCAGTTTATTAACAAACTAAAACGCTGGAACAAGTTTTCTTCGTCTTCCACGGAGTTTTTGGACGAAATTAAAGAGGAACTTTTAAAAGAATCTATCTACGTTTTTACCCCCAGGGGTCATATTGTGGAGCTTCCTAAAAATTCCACCCCCGTGGATTTTGCCTACCATATCCATACCGATGTGGGGAATCACTGCATGGGCGCCAAGGCCGACGGAACCATCCTTCCCTTAAACCGGCCCCTTCAAAATACCCAGGTGGTGGAGATCCTCACCAGCCCCAACGCCCAGCCGGGGGTTAACTGGCTGCGCTTTGTTAAAACCGGCAAGGCCCGTTACCGGATTCGCCAATGGCTTAACAGCCACGAAGAAAATCTCCTTTTAGACAAAAACATCATAGCCAAAAAACCTTCCGCCTCCGCCCCGGCGGAAAAGAAACTCCCGGAAGCCTCCAAAGAGGAGGGGGCCATTATTACCGAAGTTCCCAACTCCGGGGCCCTTAATTTTAAAATCGGCAACGAAAAAAATATGCTCATAAGCCTTGCCGGCTGCTGCCAGCCTAAAACCGGGGACGAGATCATCGGATACGTTTCCCGGGGGCGGGGAATCATTGTTCACCGCAGCGACTGCCCTAATTTAGGAAATATTAATGAGTTTAAAGAACGTTGTGTGGATGTAGAATGGGAGATAGCCAATTACCAAACCACCCGGCGGTTTAGGGTAACGAGCAAAAAGACAAGCGATCTGTTCAGCGAAATTGAAGGGGCGGTGAGAAAGTATAAGGGCCACCTGGTGGAAGGCCGGCTGGAGGAAGATGACAAGGGCCGCTTGACCGGCAGCTTTACCATGGAAATGGAAAGCGAGGAGGCCTACCGCAAGGCCCTTAAAAACATCCGGACCATTCCTTCGGTGCTTAATCTTTATGCCCTGTAAGCCCGCCGATGATTGATTTAAGTTTTATCCGGGTGGTTTTGTCCAACCCCCGCTCCGGCAAAAATGTAGGGGCCGTCTGCCGGGCCATGAAGAACATGGGCCTAAGCCGGCTCTACCTAATCGGCGCCGAAGGGCTTAACTTTGAAGACGCCGGGGTTACGGCAATCCATGCCGCCGACATTCTCCAAAACGCCGTAGCCTGCCCGGACCTGGAAACGGCCCTGGCAGGGACTGTCCTATCCGCCGCCCTGTCCCGCCGCCGGGGAAAAAAGCGCAAGTACTTTTCGATTTTTCCCGCCGAGTTGGCCCGGCGGCTCGCTGCCCTGGGGGCGCTGAACGGGGCCGCTTCGTCCCCCGCCGAGGCGGCCCTGGTTTTTGGCAACGAGGCGTCGGGGCTCTGCGAGGAGGAGATGGCCCTGTGCAACCTGGCGGTCCTTATTCCCTCCTCCGAGGCTTTTCCTTCGCTTAACCTTTCCCACGCGGTTCAGATTGTGGCTTACGAAATTTATAAAACCGCCAGGGAACGGGAGGCTGAACACTTGGCCTCCGGCTACGATCCCATTAACCGGGAGGAGCTGTCCCAACTCTGCGCGGGGATTACCGCGGACCTGGGGAGGATGGGGTTTTTTACCCAAACCGGCCCGGAGGAAATGGAGAGGTTTTTCCGGGACATCCTGGCCCGGTCCTTCCTAAGCCGCCGGGAGGCCGAGAGGCTTAAAAACATCTTTGCCAAAGCCGCCGGGCTTTGCCGCTCCCGGATTTTATAAAGATTTAACCGCCAAACCGGAAAAAATTACATTTTTTTCTTGACAGCTTTTAAATTCAGGGATTACAATAGTCCATAGGAAAGCAAAAAGGAGTCCGCTCCGAATTCCGGCGGCCCGCAGATTCGCCAAGCCGGGCGAATGGGGGTTAAGCCTCCGGTTACCGGAATCGATAGGGGAGAAGAAGCAGAACCTTCCCGCCTGCCATCTTTGCAAAGGAGCTCGCCAAATTTCCTCAATCCCTTTATATCCTGGGGTCCGGCCCCGGGGTTGCGGGGGAAGGGGGGAAATGAGGCGGGCTTTTTTTGTTTTTCCGGGGAAACCTTCGCCGCCTTGGGGTTTGGCGGATGGTTTCTTAAAAAAATCATAGGGGGGAGTTATGAATAAACAACTCATGATTAAACCGGAAAAGTGCCTTGGCTGCCGGACCTGCGAAATCATCTGTTCCTGGAACCGGGGCAAAAATTTTAATCCCCGCAATGCGGCGGTTTCGGTGGTGATGTTTGAAGAGGCGGCGGTTTCGGTTCCGGTGATGTGCCTGCAATGCGAAGATGCCTGTTGCATTAAGGTCTGTCCCGTGGGGGCCATGCACCGGGAGCCTGACGGAACCGTTGCCACGGATTCTCAAAAATGTATCGTGTGTAAGATGTGCGTTAACGCGTGTCCCCTGGGCAACGTCTCTTTTTCTTCCACCGCCCGGAAGATCGTTAAATGCGAGCTCTGCGGCGGCGATCCCGCCTGCGCCAAATACTGTCCTTCCGGGTCCCTGCTTTGGACCGATGAGGGGGACGGCCTGGGGCGGCGAAAGGCCGTGGCCATGGCCCTCAAGACGGTTTTCGGAGAGGAGGAGTCAAAATGAACGGATGGATAGGAAGATTAATCCGGGTCAACCTGACCACCGGGGCCATTGCCCTGGAGCCCCTCAACACAAGCGACGCCGCGGCCTTTGTCGGCGCCCGGGGCCTGGGAACCCGGATCTACTGCAACGAGGTGGACCCCAAGGTGGACCCCCTCAGCCCGGAAAATAAAATTATTTTTATTACCGGCCCCCTCACCGGCACCTTTGCCTCCTGCTCCGGCCGCTACGAGGTGGTTACCAAGGCGCCCCTTACCGGCACCATCGGCGCCGCCAATTCCGGCGGCCACTTTGGGCCGGAACTCAAGTTTGCCGGCTATGACGGCATCATTTTTGAAGGCGCCGCCGCCGAACCGGTTTATCTGGACATTAACGACGATCAGATTGCCTTAAGGAGCGCCGCCCATCTTTGGGGTAAAACCGTTCACGAAACCACGGACATCCTCAACGCCGAAGTTTCTCCGGACGCCAAGGTGGCCTGCATCGGACCTCCGGGGGAAAACCTGGTTCTCTTTTCCGCCATTATGAACGACAAAAACCGCGCCGCCGGCCGGGGAGGGCTGGGGGCCGTGATGGGCAGCAAAAAACTCAAGGCGGTAACGGTCCGGGGGAGCGGCGGGGTTTCCGTGGCCGATCCCGACGCCTTTATTGCCGCCGCCTCCGATGCCCGGGCTAAACTCAAGGCCCACCCGGTGGCCGGAACGGGGCTGCCCGCCTACGGCACCAACGTTTTGGTGAATATCGTCAACGCCGCCGGCGCGCTGCCCACCCGCAACTGGCGGGACGGAGGCGAGTTTGCCCAGGCCGACGACATCGGCGGGGAATCCCTGGCCAATAATTACCTTATCCGGAACAAGGGCTGCTTCGGCTGTTCCATCGGCTGCGGCCGGCTCACCCGGATTCCCGGCGGCCCCTTTAAGTCTTCCGGCGAAGGGCCGGAGTACGAGGCCGCCTGGGCTTACGGCGCTTCCTGCGGGGTGAACGATCTGGCCGCCATCTGCAAGGCTAACTTCCTTTGCAACGAATACGGCATGGACCCCATTACCCTGGGGGCTACCATTGCCTGCGCCATGGAGCTTTACGAAAGGGGCCTCCTAAAAGAAAAGGACATCGGCCGCCCCCTGCCCTTTGGGGACGCCCAGAGCATCGTGGACCTAACGGAACTCACGGGCAAGTACGAGGGCTTTGGCAAAAAGCTGGCCCAGGGTTCCTACCGCCTGGCTTTGGAGTACGGAGCGCCGGAGCTTTCCATGTCGGTTAAAAAGCAGGAGATGCCCGCCTATGACGGCCGGGCGGCCCAGGGCATGGGCTTGGAATACGCCACTTCCAACCGGGGGGGCTGCCACGTCCGGGGCTACATGACTTCTCCGGAGATCCTGGGCGTGCCGGTTAAACTGGACCCCCTGGTAACCGAGGGCAAACCGGCCATGCTTAAACTTTTTCAAGACCTCACGGCTCTGGTGGATTCCCTGGGGATCTGCCTCTTTACCACCTTTGGTTTGGGGCTGGAGGAATTGGCCCAGCAGTACCGCACCGCGGTGGGCAGCCAGGAAAGCGATGAGGAGATCCTTCTTAA
>JAISRN010000175.1 GCA_031273605.1 Spirochaetales bacterium
GCACAAGGTAAGCGGAGACGTGGCCAAGCGATACAACCACAAAGATAAGAGAGGACGGGGGCGGATTGTGGAAAAAGCCAGGGAGGTTTTTAGCATCCTTGATAAAAAAGTATTTTAAAATCAAGGAAGCCCCAGCGGCATGATCCCCAGTTTCAGGCTGGTCTCCGGTAGGCGGGGGCCTTTTCCGTGAAACCCTCCGGGGATTCGTCATCCTGGAACCATTGGCCGCAGTTTCATTGATTTCTCCTAAAAAAAATTGAAAATAGGGGTATAGGGTAGGGGAAAATGGCGAAAAAAGGCTTGATGTTTTATAATAAGAGGGTAGACTAAGAGGTAAAGGGGGGATATATTTAGGCCCATAGCGGGGTCGAGATAAATAACAATGGAAGTATTACTGAGCCGGGCCGCCGCCAAATATCTTGATCGTCTAAACGAGCCTGGCCGTGGACGTATTAAAGCGGCCTTGGCCGGGTTAGAAAAGGAGCCCCCGGAAGGGGATATAGTGCCGATAGCAGGACAAGCGGGATATTTCAGATTAAGAGTAGGGGACTTCCGGGCTTTATTTCGGATTGAAAATAATGTTGTTTTTGTTGCGCACATTATCCCGCGGGGGCAAGCGTACGCAAAAAAACCAGGGGGAAAAAATGACCGCCGCAATTTTAAGAAACAAATTACATACTTACATCGACACTTTACCGGATCAAAGCCTCCCCGCTTTGGAGCCTTTGCTTTCGTTTATGGCTGATGAATACTGGAAACCCGTCATTGAACCGGCAAGCCCGGAGGAAATAGCTATGATTGAGGAGAGTATGCAGGAATACCGGGAACACCCCGAAACCTGGACCCGATTGCAGGATATTTAGGCGGGCGGGTGGTAACCGAGGTATGCGGTAGAGAAAGCCTTTTCCGTCCCGGCTTATAGTTGGCTGGTATATGTTGGATTTTGACAGTAGAATGGTTTCGGGGGTATGTAGGTGGAAAACGGAGAAAGAACAACCCACCTATGCCCAAATAAAATCTGGCCAAAAAGATACACATTCCCTTTGGTTATTTTTTCCTAAAAACTCCTCCCCAGGAGCAATTTCCCCTATTTGAATTTCGCACCGTAAACAGTGCGGCCGTTCAAAAACCAAGCCGGGATTTAATCGACACCTATAACAGGTCTGTTAACGCTTCGCCGCCAGTAGGCGGCTCAGACTACGGTTTTGCTAGGTCATTCCGCTTCGCGCAGACCGGCGGTCTGCTCATTCCCATGTCTGCTCATTCCCACGCCACACTCCACCCACATTTTGCCAGCCCTGGTCATCCGTTTCCGCGAAACGGATACTTCGCAAAGCCCTTATTCGGGCTGGCAAAACGTCGTCAACATGTCGTCAACAGCCGGAACATTATGCGACATAAATCCTGAAATATTTTGTAAAAAAAATGTGATATTGACAATAAAAAAAATATATGTGATAATAAGAAGTGTATAATATTTTATACGCTTCGTGAAGATTATGGGAGGAGAATATGGCATCAAAATATTTGGCAACACTAACGACAGATGAATATAAAGACTTAACTATAAAATTACTGAATATTCAAAATAACATATGCTATATCTGCCAAGAAACCATTGATATTAAGTTGCATGAAACCAATATTGACCATATTGTGCCTTTGGCAAGTAAAGGAAAAGATTCTGAAGAAAATTTTGCTGTTACTCATGCTTCCTGTAATAAATCAAAACAAGATGCCGATTTAAGAATTGCCAGAATTTTAGCAACACTAAGAAAAATTCAAAAAGATGTATCTGATAATGACAATTCCCGATCTGCATCACTTGAAGATGTATTAAAATATTTTGGTGGATCTAAATACAATTTTAAATACAAAATTGACGGCAATAAACTTACTTATTCATTTCCAGATATCAATGACACGAAAATTTACAATTCTGAAATATTTGAAGATAATTTATCAAAAGAAAAAACCGTATTTTTAAATATACCTATAGAATATTTGTTTCATGATCATCTTATAAATCCACGTGGAATTAATAGCAGCATTTCATTATTGGTCAAAGAATTTAATAAAGGTAATCCCCAATTACATATTTCCTTGGCTAGAATTAAAGATGAAAAAATAATCATTTTTGATGGACAACATAAAGCTGTTGCGCAAATATTACTAAACAGTAAAAAGTTACTCTTGAGATTATTCTTAAATCCAGATGTTGATCGTTTGACTGAAACAAATACAAATGCAGGTAGTATTTTACGGCAAATTGCATTTGATAAATCAGTTATGAGACAATTAAATAATATATTATATTATGAACGTATCAAGAGGTATCAATCGGAGCATGATTTGGCTGATGATAATTTTGAATTTTCAGAACAACAGTTAGTAGATTATTTTAAAGGGGAAAGTGTAAATATACGAAAATATATTATTGATAGCTTAAAACATTCTATAACATATTCTCCTGATAATAAATTAAAAGATTTTATTGACTTTGAAGGAAAATCAAAAGAACTTCCGTTATCATATAGTGCATTTGAGAAAACGTTTCTTTCTAGTTTTATGGATTCAAAATTAATTTTATCCACTAATATTGGATATAAATCTGATGAAGGAAATAATCCGAGAGAATTGGAAATAAACCAACTTGTAAAGTTGTTAAATATAATAGCAGAAGTTGTTTACATTGGAAAATTTAATCCGGACATTGGCGTAACAAGAATTGAACAAAAAATTATTGACAAAAAAGACACGGATATTACAGATGAACATCTGATCGCATACAGAATCAGTAAGGAAGAAATTATATATAATTGGCTGTTATATGTAAAAAATGTTGTTGAAAATTATTTTAATAATACTGGAAAAATATTTGCAAGAAATAAATTATTTCAAACTCCTTTTGATGATCAGTTGTGGCAAAATCTAAAAATATTTGTGAGAAATCTTTCAAACTTACCTCTTTGGAAAGACAGAAGCATGGCAAGTACTATATTTTCAGGAAAGAATAATTATGATTTCTGGAGACAAGTATTTGAAACCGGAAAAACACCAGATGGCGTATCAGTATTGTTAAAACCATTAAATTTTGTTGAGATGATAAAAGATTAATAAAAAACAGGATTTACGTCGCCTAACAGGTCTGTGGACGCTCCGCCACTAAAGCGGCTCGGGCGTCCACAGCCGGAACGTTATGTGAAATGCGGGCTAAATTGGTTGGGGAATATTATTTAACAACATTGTTTGACAATGTAAAAATAAATAGCATATAGTATATTAAGGAATATATAAAGAATTGGTTTGATGCTAATTCTTTATCCGATACTTCTTCGACTTCGCTGTTAAATTTCTTCTGTGTTCCTGTCCGTGAGGTCCGTGGTTAAATTGAAAAGCCCCGGGATTTATCTGCCGCCCAGGACGGCCAGGAGAATCTTCCGGGCCTGAATCATGGGGGCCACATCGTGAACCCGCACCATATCCGCCCCCAGGAGGGCCGCATGGTAATGCACCAGAAGGGAGCCCAGTTCCCGGTTTTCCACCTCCTGATCCAACACATCCCCGATAAAGCCCTTCCGGGAAGCGGCAAAGAGCAGGGGAAAGCCCAGGGCCTTAAGCCGGGGCAGGTCCCGGAGAAGGGCCCAGTTGTCGGCGGGCCTTTTGCCAAAGCCTATTCCCGGATCAAGGATGATCCGGTCCGGGGCAATCCCCATCCCCCGAGCCCGGTCCACCGCCTCCAAAAGCTCCTGGGCCACCTCCCCCACGGGGTCCCGGTAAAAGGGCCCGTCCTGCATGGTCCGGGGGATTCCCCGCTTGTGCATCAGGATCACCGGTACCCCCCGCTCCGCGGCTAAGAGGCCCAGCGCCGGATCATCCCCCAGGGCGGAAATATCGTTGATCAGGTCCGCCCCGGCGTCCAGGGCCCGGCGGGCCACTTCGCATCGCCGGGTGTCAATGGAAAGGGGCAGCCGGGAATGGCGGCGAATGGCCTCCACCACGGGAATCACCCGGCGCAGTTCCTCCACTTCGTCCACATACTCCGCCCCGGGGCGGCTGGACTCCCCCCCTAGGTCAATGAGGTCCGCCCCCTGCTCTTCCATAAGGGCCGCCGCCCTAACCGCCCCTTCCCCCTCCTTCCGGGAGGAGGGAAAAAAGGAATCCGGGGTGAGGTTGATGATCCCCATTATCCAGGGCTTGGGGCCGGGGAAGTTAATTTCGGTCATCTTTACTGGGTTACAAATTCCGCCCCCCGGGTGTCCAGGGCCCGGAGAGACGAAAGGGAAAGGTAAAGATAGGGATAGCCGTCTTCCAGGTAGGTTTTAAGGGTACCCACCGCCTCCACCCAGTCATTCTCTCCGGGGTAGGGCTGTTCCAGGGGCGGGTCCCAGGCCACTTCAAACCCCGCGTTGCCGTCGTTCCCGCAGCAGCCGGGGCCATAGCGGAGGACATAGCAGTAGCCCGTTTCTCCGGCCTGAACCTGCTGAAAGAGCCCCTCCAGTTTGAGGGTTTTTCCCAGGTAGTCCTTGGGGTTAAGGTAGACATCGTTGGTCTGGGCAATAAAGAGCTTTTCCCGGATTTCAATAACCCCTCCTTCGGCATTCATGGGGGGGCGGGAAAATCCCAATTCGGTAAACTCCCCGTCATAGCTTTCCGGAAGGGCCGCCGCCGCAGTGCCCCCGGCATTCCGGGGAACGGTAAATTCGTTAATCCGGCCGCAGCCCAAAAAGAGAACCCCCGCGGCTAAGGCCGTGAGGAGGGCCTTGGGGGATTTGCGGCCCCTTAGCGCCAGGTTCACCCCCCAGAACAGGAGAAAGACCAAAACATTGACTATCACCACGCTGGCCCCCGTGGGGGTGGCATACACATAAGAAATGATCACCCCGATAAAAAAGCACACCAGAGAAACCGCCGCGGAACACAGGGTTACGGCGCTAAACCTTTTAAACAGCCGCATGGAAGAGAGGGCGGGAAAGATGATCAGGCTGGAAATCAGCATGGCCCCCATCATCCTCATTCCCAGCACTATGGTAACCGCGGTTAAAAAGGCAATGAGCATATTGTAAAGCCCGGTCTTGATTCCCCCGGCCCTGGCAAAGGTTTCGTCAAAGGTAATGGCAAATAATTTATGGTAGAATAAAATAAACAGAACCAGCATAACCGCGGTTAAGCCGACGCTTAAATAAACATCCGCCCGGCTCATGGCTAAGATGCTGCCAAAGAGGTAATTGCAGACATCGGTATTCATTCCCGTGGTTTGGGAAACAATCATCACCCCCACCGCCAGGGAAGCGGTGGAGATCAGGGCAATGGCCGCATCCCCCCTGATCCGGCTGTTCTCGCTTAAGCGCAGAAGGCCAAAGGCGGCGGCCACTACCACCGGTATGGCCACCGTTAAGGGGGCGGCGTTTAAGGCGGTGGCCAGGGCCAAAGCCCCAAAGCCCACGTGGGAAAGGCCGTCCCCAATCATGGAGTAGCGTTTAAGAACCAGGCTGACCCCCAAAAGGGCGCAGCAGAGGGAAACCAGGGCGCCCACCAGAACCGCCCTCACTAAAAAAGGATAACTAAACATTTCCGATAACAGGCTTATCATTTTTTTACTCCCCGCTCACAAGGGGGAATCCCCCGGCGCTGCGGAGGCCGAACCCCCCGCATCCAGCAGCGGTTTCCCCAGGTTGCAGATCCGGCGGGCGTACCTTTCCGCCCCCGGCATATCATGGGAGACCATGATGATGGTCATCCCCCGTTCCCGGTTTATTTTTTCCAGAAGCCGGTAAACCTCGGCGGTGATCAGGGGATCCAAACCGGAGGTTGGCTCATCCAAAATCAAAAGCTTTTCTCCCGCACAGAGCGCCCGGGCCAGCAAAACCCGCCGCTGCTGCCCCCCGGAGAGTTCCCGGTAACAGCTCTCCCGGCAGTCCTCCAGGCCCAAAAGCCGCATATTTTCCCTGGCCCGCCGCTTCTCCTGGGGGGAATAAAAGGGCCTCAAGCCCATCCGGGCCAGGTTGCCCGAAAGAACCACCTCGAACACCCCCGCGGGAAAATCCTTCTTGGGGGCCTCCTGCTGGGAAAGGTAGCCTATTTCGGTCCGCCGCAGGTCCCCGGCAAAGGTCAGCCGGCCTCCCATGGGTTTAAGGAGGCCCAGCAGACCCTTGACCAGGGTGGTTTTCCCGGAGCCGTTCTCTCCGATGATCCAGAGAAAATCCCCCCGCTGAACCAAAAAGTCCAGGTTCGGAACAACGACATTCCCCTCATAGCCAAAGGAAACCTTTTCAGCGGTAATTAAATTGTCCTGAACCTGGTTAAGCATTTTAAAGCAGGGCCTCGGCTAAGTTTACAACATTCCCCCGCATGATCTCAAGATAGGTTACCCCGGAATCAAAATCCCGCTTTGAAACATTGTGGGCGGCGTGGAGCAGCCTTTTCTTGGCCCCGGTGGCCTCCGCAAGGGCGTTGACGATGCCCTCGTTGGAAAGCTCAATGTGAAAAACCACGGGAATTTCCTCGGCCTTCACCTTATCAATTAAAAAAGCTAAGGTCCCCGCGGAACACTCCGTTTCGGTGGAACAGCCGGGAAAGGCGGCGTAGTAGGAAAGGCCGTAGGTGTCGGCAAAATAACGAAAGGGAAACCGGTCGCCAAAAACCAGGGTTTTCCGCCGCCCCTCCTCCACCGCCTTTCGGAAGGCGGCGTCCACCTCTTCCAGTTCCTCCAGGTAGGCCAGACTGCGGCTTTGGTAAAAGTCCCGGTTGTCCGGATCGGCCTCCCCGAGAACTCCGGTAAAAACCCGGACAATTTCCATGGCTTTTTCCGGGGAGGTCCAGACATGCTCATCGTAGGCGGGGCCTTCTTCTTCCTCCTCCTCTTCTTCCATGCCCTCCACGATTTCCTCCTCCACAACCTCTACAATATCCATGAGGGAAATGATCCGGATCTTTGAAGTATCCAGGGTGTCCAAAATCCGGTCCACCCAGGTTTCGGACTCCCCCCCCACGTAGATAAAAATATCGCTGTTTTGAAGGGTAATGATGTCCCGGGGAGTCGGTTCAAAGGAATGGCTCTCCGCCCCGGGCGGCAGAAGCATGGTTAAGCTGACCTTATCCCCCGCAATTTGGCGGATAAAATCGTAGGAAGGGAAAACGGTAACGGTAACCTTTAAGCCCTCCCCCTCAGCCCCGGCGGAGCGGGGGGTGCAGGCGGTCAGGAAAAGAGCCGCCCCGGCAAGGGCGGTTAGGATAAAGATAATAGTACAACGGCGTTTCATAACGAAACCTCCTAAAGAAATGTTTCAGTAGCAAAGCGACAACGCGGCTTGCCCCTGGGGCAATCCGGTTCCTGGTTTTCTTATGTCCTTGTTAAGCCCCACGGGAGAAGCTCAACAATTAAGGCGTACTTTTAAAAAGAAGAGACTTAAGGATGGGGAGGGCCCAAAACGGAGGGCCCCAAGCCGGGTTTTAACCCGGAGGCCCGGAAAAAGGGCCAGGAGCGCCGCGGCCCACAGGGCTTTGAGAAAATTCCTGGCCCCATTGAGCAGGGCGCAGATAGGACAGCCCTCGCCAATGCAGTCATGCTCCCAATGGGCATGGAGAAGGGCCTCGGAGGAGACGGAAGCCAGGATCAGACCCCCCAGCATAACAAGCAGGAGGAGCCGCCGGGGCTTGTTTTTTACCATAGTATAAAGTAACAAAGCTGAGTGAAAAAGTCAACCATTACCCCATGCTGTCCCTGAGGTCAGGGATAAAATCGGGAATTCCGCCGGGAACCTATTCCAAAGACAGAAAAAGGACGGGGAAGGGATAGGGTTAACCCAAAAAACAATACCAAAGATAGTTTGCGCTCCGGGTACTTGTTAGGTATAATAGACCAAGTGAGAGGAAGGTAACCTTCTTCCAAAAATCCGGTACAACACAGAAAGGAGATTTTTGCTAATGGAAGTCATAGCGCCAAACTTAGGGCAGTCAGGCACGGACATCAAGATCGAAACATGGTTTAAAGCCGTGGGCGATAAGGTCGAAAAGGGAGAGCTTTTATTCCAGTTTTCTAACGACAAGTTATCCGAAGAAGTGGCCGCCCCCGCTTCGGGCACCCTGACCAAGATTCTGGTTCCCGAAGGGGAAACGGTAGCGCCGGGCAAGCCGATCGCAGAGATTGAGTAAACTCCGGAGCCCTAAGGGCAGGCGCGGAAATAACTTGAGCCGCCTTGGCCGGGTATCCGCGCAAGCTCCTTTGAGTTCTCCGGCCTTCCCGTTTTAACGGGAAGGAACACATAAATAAGGGAGGGTATCCAGTGAGTGATGTAAGGCGTGTCAAAGAAAGTTACACGTTAAAAGGCGCCCGCAAGTTTATAGCCGGCAAGATGGCGGAAAGCCTTAAAAATTGTCCCCAGGCTTCCGGTTCAATGTATATCTGCACAGACGCTCTGTTCGCCTTAAAAAGCGAGCTTAGCAAGCAAAATCCCAACGTCAGCATTACCTCGCTTTTAACCAAGGTAGCCGCGGAGGCGTTAAAGCAACACCCCGGTCTTAATTCCGCTTTGATCAACGATGAATTTTTCATTTATGATTCCATTAACATCGGAGTCGGCATTGGTCTTGAAGAGGGAATCATGATCGTCGTGATAAAGGAGGTGCAGGATAAAAACATTTTTCAGGTATCCGATGAGCTTCAGAGCCTCATAGCCAAACTCAAGTCAAAGACTCTGCCCATGAGCGATATGCAGGGTTCCACTTTTACCTTGAGCAATATGGGCATGCTGGGCATCGAGCAGTCTACTCCCATTCTTAATGCGCCGGAAACCCTAATCGTGGGGGTCGGCCTTACCAAAAAACAGGTTGTGGTAAACGATGACGATACCACCAGCATCAAGAGGATGACCTGCTTTAGCACCACCATTAACCATGCGGCCATTGACGGTTTGCACGGCGGGTTATTTACCCTAACCCTCAGGGACTACCTGCAGGATCCCGGCGCTCACATGGGACTGTAGTTTTCTTTAAGGGCTATCAAGCGAGTTTCGCAATTTTTATCATAAGGAGATTGAAATGGGTGCAGTGAACTTTAGCAAAGAAGAGTTGCTGAATATGTACGACGAGATCGTCAAAGCCCGGGTCATCGGGGAAAAGATCGTCGAGTTCATATACAGCGGCAGAATTGCAGGGGCTATCCACCCCTGTCTGGGACAGGAGGCCGTCAGCGCCGGTTTGGTTTCGGCTTTTAGGAAGTCGGACATCAAAACCTACGGAACGGCAACCCACCGGATGCAGACGGTAATGGCTTACCGGCTGGGCTTAAAGCCCTTCATCAGCGAGCTTCTGCTGAGGAAGGGGGGAATCAACGGAGGCATCTCCGGGGAGTATCACGTTACCAGCATCGAAAAAACCCAGATTCCGGGAACCGGCGCTCTGGGCGGCGCGTGGGGCCTGATTGCCGGCTTTGCCTGGGGGCTTAAGACGGACGGGCGGAAACGGGAAATCGGTTTTGCCCCCTACGGGGACGGCGCCATCAGCTCCGGCGCCACCTACGAGGCCATGAACCTGGCCGCTATTTTCAAACTTCCCATGCTCTTTTTTATTGAGAATAACGGGATCGCCATGACCACCCCGGTTATCAAGCAGTCCCCCCTGGAAAACCTGGCCGACCGGGCCGCGGCCTTCAATATGAAGGGCGTTACCGTGGACGGCAACGACCCCATCGCGGTTGCCGAGGCGGTGCTGAACGGGATGGAACTGGCGGCTAACTTTGAGCCCAATGTAGTCGAGGCCAAGTGTATGCGCTGGGAAGGCCACTACGTCGGGGACGATCAGTCCCTGTACCGGGACGTGAAATTCCGGGACAACCTGGACGCCATTGATCCTGTGCTGGCCTTTCAAAAGAAACTGGTTGATCTGAAATACCTAGACGATGCGGCCATCAAAAAAGTGCGGGAAGCCAAAGTCGCCGAGGTTTCCGAAGCCTTTGAAGAAGGGATGACTCAGGGAGTCGCCACCAGGGAAGAGGTGCTTGACTACAACCGCATTTACTCTAACGACGCAGGAGGTGAACTATAATGTCCAAAATGATTTTAGCAAAGGCTTTTTGTATCGCCATGTACGAAGAAATGGGCGCCGATCCCAAGGTAATCTGTATTGGCGAGGACATTGGAAAGAGGGGCGGCTGCTGGATGAACTTTACCGGCCTCCTGGACACCTTCGGCGAAAACCGGGTTTTGGAAATGCCCCTGGCGGAAATGGGATACTCCTACTTTGCCGTGGGCGCCGCCCTTGAGGGGTACCGCCCCATCGTGGAATATATGTTCGCCGATTTCTCCACCCTGGGCTACGAAGCCATTGTGGATATGGCGGCCAAAATCCGCTACAACTCCGGGGGCATAACAAGCTGCCCCATTACCTTTGTGCTTCCCCACGGCGGCGGCGGACGGAGCGGGTGCCACCACCAGCAGAGCGTTGAAGCCTGGTTTACCAATGTTCCGGGGATCAAAATTGTAGCCCCCACCACCCCCGCGGATGTCCGGGCTTACTACCGGGCCGCCATCCGGGACGACGACCCCACCTTGTTTATCTATCAACGGGCCCTTCTTTATGACCGTGAGGAAGAAGTGCCCGATAAGCTCGATGTGGTTCCTTCCCTCAAAAACGCCGGTAAGATTGTTAAAGAGGGCAAGGACCTCACCATCGTGGCCTATCACCGGGCGCTGTACAACGCCATTGATGCTGCCGCGGAAGTCGAAAAGGAAACCGGCAAATCCATCGAGATTATCGATCCCCGGGTTCTTATTCCCTTCGACAAGGAAAAAGTTTTTGCCTCGGTAAAGAAAACCGGGCGGCTCTTTGTTACCCACGAAGCTCCCGAACGGGGGGGCTTCAGCGCCCAGATTGTTTCCTGGGTGGCCGAGAACTGTCAGTCCAGCCTCAAGGCGGCGCCGGTCCGGGTCTGCGGCGCCAACGGTATCATTCCCTTCGGCGAACTGGAGGACTACCTCTATCCGTCGAAGGCCGACATCAAAGCCGGTATTCTTAAGGCTTTGGCGTAACCTTTGTTGGCAACAGCTTCCCAGGGGAAAAAACCTTTAGGTAACAACTTTGGGAGGCTGTTTTTTTATCAGAGTTTTTCCAAAACCAGCGTGTTTGGGAGAAACTTATCATTCGAGTGAAATGGAGGGTATCAAATTGTTAGCAATTCGAAAAATGGAAGGTGGATCCGGCAAGTTGGCTTACGTGGATGTTCCGGAACCGGTGGTGCAGCCCTACACGGCAAAAATCAAGATTGCCTACAGCGGAATCTGCGGCTCCGATTATCACATTGTGGCGGGTTACGAAACTCCGGGGGCGCCGAGGACCTATCCTCTCACCCTGGGGCATGAGTACTGCGGAACCATTGCCGAGGTGGGCGAAGGCGTTACAAACGTTAAAGTTGGCGACAGAGTAACGGCCCTGGTAACCGTCAACTACTGCGGAAAGTGTCTGTCCTGCCTCAAGGGCGAGTTTTACAAATGCGCCCACGTTCAGAACATGGGATACGAATGTGACGGCAGCATGACCGATTACATTGTCGTTCCTTCCGCCGGAATTTTTAAACTTCCGGATTCCGTCAGTTTTGAAGAAGCCGCTCAGATTGAGCCGGCCTGTGTCGCAGGGAACGCGGTCTTGGTTAAGGCCGATTTAAAGCCCAACGATACGGTGGTTGTCATGGGGGCGGGTCCCATCGGGCTTTTGATCCTGCAGTTTGCCAAGCTGCAGGGCGCCAAGGTTATCGTTATCGACCTTTCCACCGAAACCAAAAAGCTGGCCCTGGCCAAACAGTTTGGGGCGGACTACATTCTGGAAAACGATAAATGCGATGCCATTACCGAGGTACGCAAACTAACCCTGGGAAGGGGCGTGGATTATCTGTTTGAATGCACCGCCGTGGAGGGCTGCATTAACCAGGCCTCCCTCATGGTTAGGGCCCGGGGCAAATTTATCGAGCTGGGCATTACCCCCCCGGAAGGAACCTCTTTTAAGTTCTTCCTGCTCCTGGTAATGCAGGGCATTGACGTTCTGTGTTCCTTTGGGCACCTGCCTTCCATGTGGGAAAAGGTTATCGAGCTTTTGGCGGAAAAAAAGATCAACACCAAGGATCTGGTAACCCATAAGTTTAAATACACCCAGTTTGAAGAGGCCTTCGCCCTTAAGGGGCCTGAAAGGGTAAAGGTTCTCCTCCACCCATAAGCAGCACAGGTTATCAAAAAAAACGGAGGGAGGGTTTTCGTTACACCTTAACGCAGCCTTTCCTCCGTTATAAATTTTAGAAACAGCCGCAAGGCTTAATCATCAGGAGATTGAAATGGACTACAAGGAACTTTTGAAAAGCAAAACCGTAAGCGTCGAGGAAGCGGTGGGAAAGGTTAAGGACCACGATGTGATCTACACTTACGGGCTGTCTACCGAACCTAGGAGTTTTCTGCGGGGCCTGGCGGCTCTCAAGGGCAGGGTTAAGGATGTAACGGTTATCAACTCCCTTAATACGGAAAAGTTTGATTATTATACCGATCCCAGTTATGCGGGGGTCCTAAACAATGAGAGTCTCTTCTACTCCCGCTTTTGCGGAGAACCCACCAAACTCGGTCTTTTGAGTTACGTGCCCGCCCATCTGCGCAACATGGGCGCCGACAAAATATACTATTATGATTCCCGGAAAAAACCGATTGATATTTTTGTTACCTGCGTCTCTCCCCTGGACAAGCACGGCTTTTTTACCAGCGGCGTCACAGGAACGGCCACCCGGGATATGGTCGAAAATGCCCGGATGATAATCCTGGAAATTAATGAAAACATGCCCCGCACCTTTGGGGATACATTTATTCACATAAACGAAGCGGATTTTGTTTATCAGGGGGAAAACAAACTGGCCTGCCTTGAGGCCAGGGAAATAACGGATACCGACAGGCAAATCGGCAAATATGTCGCCGATATGGTGGATGACGGGTCCACCATTCAACTGGGGATCGGCAGCATTCCCGACGCGGTTACGGTAGAGCTTTTAAATAAGCATGATCTGGGGGTGCACACGGAGATGCTGGGGGACGGTTTTGTTAAGCTCTTTGAAGCCGGGGTAATAACCAACAAAAAGAAAACCTACTTTCCGGGCAAAATGGTTACCTCCTTCTCCTACGGGAATCAGAAAACCTACGATTTTCTTAACGACAATATGGGGGTTCTTCACTTAAGCATTGCCCGGGCCAATTCGCCCTACGAGATTGCCAAAAACGACAGGATGATTTCAATAAACAGCACCCTGGAGATTGACCTGATGGGCCAATGCGCCTCCGAAGCGGTGGGGCCCTTCCAGTTAAGCGGCATTGGCGGCCAGACCGATACGGCGGTGGGGGCCAAGATGTCCCGGGGGGGGAAGTCAATCATCGTGCTCCATTCCACCGCCATGGTAAAAACCAAAACCGGCGAGAGGGAGCGGATATCCAAGGTGGTCTGCACCCACCAGGGGGGAACCGTGATCTCCCTGCTCCGGGCCGATGTGGATTACGTGGTAACGGAGTACGGCGTGGCCTCCCTGCGGGGGGCTTCCCTCAAGGAAAGGGCCCTTTCCCTGATTAACATAGCCCACCCGGACTTTCGGAGCCAGCTTAAGGAAGAAGCCAAGCGGTGCTCCCTGTTGTAGCCGGGAGAAAGTGAGGAAAAAATGAACTTTGATTTAGCGATTATCGGCGCCGGTCCGGGGGGATACGTGGCGGCCATTAAAGCGGCCCAGGGGGGACTCTCGGTGGTCCTGTTTGAAGAAAGGGAAGTTGGCGGGGTCTGCCTGAACAGGGGCTGCATTCCCACCAAGACTTTTATCAAGAGCGCCCAAATTGTGGAGACCATTAAGAACGCCGGCAAGTACGGGATAGAGGAGGCGCAGTACCGCCTCAATTATCCCGGAGTTTTGTCCCGAAAACAAAGCGTGGTCCGCAATCTCTGCATGGGGGTGGCGGGGCTGTTGAAAAAAAACGGCGTTACCCTTATCAGGGAAAGGGCGGAAATTGTTTCCCCCGGGGCGGTTAAGGCCAAGGGCGAAACCTATGAGGTGAAAAACATTATCCTGGCCACCGGTTCCAAACCGGTTAAGCCGCCGATACCGGGAATCGAATATGCCGTGGACAGCGACCAGGTGTTGAGCCTTGAGTCCCTTCCTCAGTCCATGG
>JAISRN010000122.1 GCA_031273605.1 Spirochaetales bacterium
CTCATCTTGGCAAGAAATTCGCTTTTCGCGCGGTTTGCCACCTGGGCCGCGTCGGTCTGTATCTCAAGCTCCGCTGTCCTTTGTTTGACCAGTTTCTCCAGGCCTTTGCCGAACTGGCGGTTTTTCAGGAACACCACCGTAAGGAGGATCAGGATCAAAAGCAGGAGGAGCGAAACGGCGACAAGATAGGAAACCTGGGTCTGGGCGAGCTTCCCCCGGTAATCAAAAACCCGGCGTGTCCAGTGATCGACAATACTCTGGGTGTCTATTAAACGCTGAGCCTTGGAAACAATCGAACAAAGAACCTTTTCATTAACATTAAAACCAAAAAAAGATTCATAGGGATGGTTAAACGCCATGTTGACCTTAAAGCCCGGCCGCTCCATGTAATTGGTAACGCTGAGGAGCAGATTGCGGCTTGCCATAAGGAGATCGATCTCCCCGTCTTCCAGGGCATCAAAGGCCGTCAGAACAATATCGTAATATATGGTATTCTGATGATCAGGAAACCACTCATGGAAAATATCCGCGTAGGCAGTATCGGTGATCAACCCTATGCGGGAATAGAGCGCCTCATTAATGGTGATGTCCGCAGCATCGGAACGGGAAAGCAGGGCGTAATAATCGGTCTGGTAGGAATCTTCCGGCCAGATAAAACGGCCCTCCCGTTCCCCGGTTTTGATCAGTTCCGTGACCATGACAATTTCGTCCCGCTCCAGTTTCTCCAGCAGACTGAGCCACGGTTCGGTGGTACCGCTCACCGAAACAAAACGGAGCCCTGTCAGATCCTCAATGCGGGCAAGTACATCCATGGCAATGCCCTGAAATGCCTTTTCCTGTTCGTTATAAAAAGAAACGGGATAGTTATCAAATTCCGCGGCTATGGGAATGAAGCCGCCGGGTGTTGCGGCATGGGCAGCCAGATATTTCTTTTCGTCATCATCAAGCTGCACATACAATTTATGCCGCCGGTATTCGGCGTCTCCCCGGCTGTACAACTGGGGAAGATGATAGGAAGCGCCGTTTTGCAGGGCTTTCTGCACCACCGAAATGATTGGCGCCAGATCCGGGTTTTGGGTCGTAAGGGAGACCGGCCCATACACGAGGGGAAAAAAGTTTTCCGCAATCACGTCCCCGTATATATCAAACCCCGCCTCGGCGGGCCCTTCGTCAAAAAATGCGTCTATGCTGCCATCCTTCATCAAACGGTAGGCCCTGTCATAATCGCCCACAAAAGAAGCGGTAAACTCGTCTTGGATAAAGGGGCTTATCTGCCCATAGGTAACGGTTCCCTCAAGGAAGGCATAACTCAGGGGACGCCGTTTGGCTATGTCCTGGACGGCTTCACTTCCCCGGATCCGCATGAATTTTACGGTCCGCTCGGCAATGGCGCCTGTCATGAAATACCGGTTCCGCCGTTCCTCAGTGGCGGTCAGTTCTCCGGTAAAGTCAATTTTTCCCGATTCAAGCCCCGCAAGCAAATCTTCCCATTCATAAACAGAGGGCGTAAAGGTCATGCCGAACAAGTTACCCAGCCATTGGCAGAAAAGGCTGGAAAACCCCCCGGTAGTTCCATCCGCCTGTAAAAAACACTCCGTGGTCAGATTCATGCCATAAACAAAACTTCTTTCTTGGCCCTGCAGGCGGGTAATGGCTTCGATCTCTTCCTGAGTTACGCCGGGTACCAATGTAAAATATCTGTACTCAGGGTACTCCGGCGGGGGAACAGAGTCCCTCAAATCCGGGCTTTTGTATACGCAGCCGGCAAAACAGAATAAAAGTGCAAGTGAAATAAAAACAGGACAGTATCTTTTCATGCAAACCCCTGGGTGCGCATTCTATATAGTACATTATTCTACAAAATCCAAAAATTGCCAAGGCCCCTAAGAAAAGGTGTCCCCAAAAAAGGGGAAACTGAAAAAATTTTTTTTTTTAGAATTCTCTCCTGCGCTCCGGCCCCAGGGACTTCCGCTGCCCCGCCGCCCCAGCAATTCTCCATTTAGGATAACCACGGACCACACAGACCACACAGACAGCTCCAACGGATTACACGGATTACACAAATTAAGAAGGAATCACGCCTCTAAAATCCGTTAAACAGGGTAATCTGCGGTTTTTTTTATCCTCCATACCCGCTCATTTTTGCCCAATAAGCGCCGCGATCATTCCATAATTCGCGTTAATTCGCGTCCATTCGCGGACTCTTTTGTTTATATGCGCTGGCCCTGGCCGCCGCCCTCCAACCTCTTGACCTTTAGTTTCCTAGTGGGCTATACTAGTGCTGCACTAGTTCAATAGTGTACTGATGGAGAGATTATGATCATCATTAAAGATCTGAAATTTGGCTACGCCAAAAAACCCCTGTTTCAGGAACTCAAGCTAAACCTTAAACCGGGAATCTACGGGCTTTTAGGGAAAAACGGCGCCGGTAAATCCAGCCTGCTTAAACTTATGGCGGGCCTGCTTTATCCCCAGGGAGGGGAGTGCTTTGTTCTGGACTCCCGCCCCCGGGACCGCCGGCCGGCCCTCCTGGAGGAAATTTTTCTTATCGGGGAGGAGTTTTTTCTTCCCCCCCTGCCCATGAAGGAATACATCCGGCTGTACAGCCCCTTTTATCCCCGGTTTGACCGGGAGTTTTTAGAACATGCCCTGGAAGAATGGGAACTGCCCCGGGAAGGCATCCTAACGAAAATGTCCTACGGCCAACAAAAAAAATTCCTCCTGGCCTTTGGCCTGGCCGCGGAAACCAAGATTCTTCTTTTGGATGAACCCACCAACGGTCTGGACATCCCCTCAAAAACCCAATTCCGGCGGCTTTTGGCGGGACACTGGGCGGGAAACCGGTGCATCCTTATCTCTACCCACCAGGTGAAGGATGTGGAACAGCTCATTGAGCGGGCGCTGATCGTGGACCGGGGGCGAATCATCTTTAACCACACCCTGCAGGAAAGCGCCGGGGTTCTCAAAACCCGGCTATCCGGGGAAGATCCGGGGGAGGGGGTCCTCTACCGGGAAAAAACCCTGGGGGGCTGGGCTTCTTTGGAAAAAGCCTCCGGCGGGCCGGAACCGGGGCTTGATTTGGAACTGCTTTTTAACGGCGTGTTAAGCGCGCCGGAAAAGTTTAACGCTTTGTTTGAGGAGGCATAGAATGGGGGTTAAAAAATTAAGCGGCTATTTTTCGCTCCGGCGCTTCGGCCCTCTGGTCCGGCTTAGTATTTATAACGAGCTCCGGCGGATTCTGATTAAAACCGCCGCGGCGGCGGGGGTACTGCTCCTCCTTGCCCTGGTTTGCGCCTTTTTTGAAATTGATTTTTCATTCTTTACCCTTTATGCGGCCATGTTCATCATAGTGGGAATCCGCCAAACCGGGAGCGTTTTTACCGGCTACTACCGGCGGCCCCAAAACGGCTTTTTGCTCATGCTCCCCGCCTCGCCGGAAGAAAAATGGCTTTATAACCTTCTCGCCAGCACCCTAGGCTGGATGGTTTATTCTTTTATCGTTTATACCCTCACCGTTTTTGCCGCCGTTCTTTTAAGCCGGGCTTTTTTTGGCTATTCCCTTAATCCGGTGTGGTGGCGCCGGGAAATTGCGGACCTCTGGCTGGGATACCTTTTTCTTCACGGTTTCTTTTTTCTTGGTTCCGCCTTTTTTGCCCGGTCCAGTTTTTTTAAAACCCTTCTCTGGGGCGTCCTGCTTTCCGCCGCTCTGTGGGCGGTCTTTCTCCTTTCCTGCCGGATCTTCTTGCAGGTCTCCTTAAGGCAGGGGATAATCAATCTTTCTTCCGGCGAGGAGTTTCTCTTTCGGTTTTTTGCCCAGCCGGAAAATTCTAAAATCTGGGAAAGACTCCTCCTGGGGGGGCGGATCTTTTGTCAGGCCGTTCTGCCCCTTTACTGCTGGTTTACCGCCCTGGTAAAGTTCCGGGAAATAGAAGCGAAAGATGCAATTTAAGGGGGCCAAGGGAATCTATCTGCAAATTGCCGAAACCCTGATGGACCGGCTCCTGGGGGCCCCGGCGAATCCCCCCGGGGAGGACCGCTTTCCCCCCATTCGGGACACCGCCTCGGAGTTTGGGGTTAATCCCAACACCGTGGGGCGTTCCTATGCTTTGTTGCAGGAAAGGGGAATCCTCCGGAACCAGCGGGGCATCGGTTACTTTGTGGACCCCTCCGCCAGGGACCGGATTATCCAATGGAAAAAAGAAGCCTTTCTTAAGGATGTCCTGCCGGAGGTATTTCAAAATATGAATCTGCTCAATTTGTCCTTTAGGGACCTCCGCCGGGAGTACGAATTCTACAACAGGGAGAAAAATAAATGAAACTCAGCGTAAAATTATTAATTGCCGGTCATGGGGCGCTTTTTATCCTGGCCGCCTTAGCCGCCATAGCCATCCTGCCCCTCAAGCGCCTTCTGGAAGGGTTCTAACCGGGGCCGGAGAAAGCATTTTTAATTGAAAATCAACCACGGACCTCACAGACAGAACACAACCCCCGCAAGCCGCGGGTTTACCGGTTACTCATGGCAGCTATTGCATGAGATAAATTCTTCAGTATGATGACAGTTGTAACAGTACCGTAAATTGGCCTGCCGGACCGGGGCGCTTAAGGGAATGGTATGCTCGGCATGGCACCGGAGACAGGACGGTACGCTGGTAGAATCGTGGGGGTTAGCCCTGTTGACATCCACAAACATATGGGGATTGACATTTTCCCCCCAGGGCTCAATGTAATCGGCGGTTCGGGCGGCCAGATCGTCAAAGGTGGGTCCATGGCATTGCAGGCAGGTGGCGCTCGCCTCATCAATGGTGTAGTCGGCGTTAAGGACCAGGTGGGGTATAACCGGGGCGCTTGCGAAGGAGGGCTTTTCAACGGCAGGCTTTTCCGCAAAGCTGAAAGAGGACCTGAGTACCAAGGCCTGGGATGGCTCGGGAACGTTTTGAATGGCCGAACCCTTTGCCACAGGTTTTTCGGCTCCGCAGGAAACAAGGAACCCCAGTGTCAGAAGGACAAAACCTAGGCGGCTAGCATACTTTTTCATAACCCTTTCCTCCAAAATGAACGAATCCAAAACCCTAAACTTCACGATAGGCCTGTTTTTCTAAACTGTCAAGCCTCATTTTTAACAGCCCATTTTCACCAAAAAAACGCCGCCTGCGAAAGTTAAAAACCTGACAGGCGGCGCCTTCGTTGCAACTAAAATCCTAGCCCGTTACCGCCGCTTCGTAGCCGGCGATATACCCTTGGGCAATACAGCGGGCCAATCCGTGGGCGCTGGCCCCGCCGGAAGATTCACCGCCGCAGTAGAGACCGGGAATGACCTCTCCTTCCAGGGTAAGGACCTGGCAATGGCCGTTGATCCGGGCGCCCATATAGGTATCATGGAGCTGAACGGTATTCCAGGCCGCATAGAAGGGCGGCTTTTCGATCCGGTACTGGGGAGTGGGTTTGGCAAAATCCGCATCTGTCCCGCCCACAAAGGAGTTGTAGCGCTCCACCGTGGCCCGGAGAACCGCTCCGCTCATTTGATGATGCTGATAGGTACAGGTCGATATTTTGTCCGCCAGCTCTTCCAGGGTGTCGGCCTTAAAAAACAGGTTGGGATCCACCGCATAGGAGGGCTCCAAGTCCCAGCGCATCCGGGCAACCCCATCGGCATCTAAAATGGCCCACTGGGGTCCCGCCGCATAATCCGGAGGGCCGGATCCCTCGTTTAGAGCCAGGGCGGCATCCAAATAATTGTTGGGCGCGTGGGGTAGTTTAATGCCGTTCCGCCAGTCGCCCTGGGTGTAACCGCCGTAGTTGTCCAGCAAGCCGTTGGCGGTACCCGCGGGATAGGAAACAGCGGACATTTCGTTGTAGAACCGTTTGCCCACCTGGTTCACCATGATGGCGTTCTGCCAGGACCGGACCGTTACCCCGATGTATTTAATTTTTGGCAGCAGGGGGGTATTGGGATCCCAGCGTACGTTGGGATAGTTATTCCGGGAACCCACTATGGGGCTGAGGGTTAAATTACCCCAGCGTTCCAGGGTTTGGTTGGCGGTTCCCCAGAGGGTACCCCCAATGGCGATGATGGCTAATTCACCTGAACCGTCCTGGGGAGAGTACTCTTCCAGGGAATTGGGGATTTCCTCGGTCAGCCGGGGGTCCGCCACCCTGCGGAGGGCCACATTGCCGGAACTCCCCCCGGTGCCCACGATAATGGCCTTGTTGGCCTTAACGGTTACTGTGGGGGCGTTGAGGGTGATGTTCCCGTTGGAGTGAAAACTCGCCAGGGGCTCGGTAGTTCCGGGCAGGATGGTGGGGGTATAGCTGGCTTGGATACCCACTACCCGGCCGGCGGTGAGGCTTTCCCGGAAAATGATATCCATGTGATAGTTAAGCAGGAACTGGACCCCCTTCTCCCGGGCGCTGACTTCCAGATCCCGGCAAAGCATGGTTCCCCCAGCGCCGGCCGGCGCTTCCGCGGAACAGCCGTCAAGCCAGATGGTGTGAACTTCCCGGGGGGCGGAAAGACCGGTTCCGTTGGCGCCCCGGTTATCCACCGGCTGCTCAACAAAACGAACTTTATTTTCCAGGAGGAATTCAAAGGCCGGGGCCATGTTGTCCGCCATAACCCGGTGAATTTCCCGGTCGTTATACCGGTAGATCGCCGCGCCCTGGGGGTTTACCACGGAAAAATCCACCAGATCCCGGAACAGGGTGTCCGGATCGTCCTGGATGCCGTCCCGAATCTGCCAGGAAGTTCCGCCCCCCAGGGGAACGTTGCCCCCGGAGGTGATGGCGTGACCGCCGATATCGTAGTTACATTCCACCACAAGGACCGAAGCCCCGGCGTCCCGGGCCCGGATAGCCGCGGGCAGACCCACCGCTCCGGAACCTATGACCACCACATCGGCTTCCAGATCCCATTTTTCGGGGAGCTTGGTCGGATCAGGTTTGGCGCCAAAGGGCGAAGTCTGTCCCTTGCCAAGGGAGGTACAGCCGGACAGCAGAAGCCCGCCGCCTACCGCAGCTCCGGCGGCAACCCCGGTGTTTTTTAAGAATTCTCTACGGGAAATTTTTTTCATCCATTTTTCTCCTTAAAACAATTAAACAAAAATTGAAAAACTTTTTTGCGCGCCTTGGACGCCTTGTGGTAAATTTTTCTAGGGTTTTACAATATACTTGTTCCCCAAAACTGTCAAGGGGAATTTTTCAGGATAAACGCATAGGAATTTTTAACCACGAATTATGGAATGATCGCAAAAATGAGCGTAAGGAGCGGGTAGGGAAAAAAAGCCGCCGGCGAAAGGTCAACCCTGCCGGACGGCGTCT
>JAISRN010000127.1 GCA_031273605.1 Spirochaetales bacterium
ATTTCCTCCAGGGGGTAATCCCGGCGGAGCTTAATGGTCAGGGCCTGGCTGTGGCACCGCATGGCCCCCACCCGGACGCAGAGACCGTCCACGGGGATGGGCTGGGAAAGGCCGAGGATCTTGTTGGTTTCCACGTGGCCCTTCCATTCTTCCCGGGACTGCCCCTCCGAAGCGGCCCTATCGATCCAGGGAATGAGGCTCCCCGCCAGGGGCGCCCCAAAGAGGTCCTGGGGAAAGGCGCCCTCCTTCATGGCCTGGCTCACCCGCCGGTCAATCTCTAAAATCGAGGAGGCCGGGTCCTGGGCCTCCTTTCCCGCGGCCTGGGAGAGAAAGCCCATCTGCCGGAGCAGTTCCTTCATATTGAGGGCCCCGGCGCCGGAAGCCGCCTGGTAAGTCATGGAGGAAACCCACTCAACCATCCCCTTCTGAAAAAGCCCCCCTAGGCCCATGAGCATGAGGCTTACGGTACAGTTGCCCCCCACCCAAATCCGGGCTCCCCGCCTTAGGTTTTCGGCGATGAGGCCGCCGTTCACCGGGTCCAAAACGATAACCGCATCCTCCCTCATCCGCAGGGCGCTGGAGGCGTCAATAAAATGCCCCTGATAGCCCGCCCGCTCCAGTTCGGGATAAATTTTTTCGGTGTAACTCCCCCCCCGGCAGGAAAGGATAACATCCATCCCGGAGAGGGCGGTTATGTCATAAGCGTCTTCCACAACCCCGGTGGAAAAGCCATGAACCTCATGGACCTCCCCGGCCTGGGAGGTGGAAAAAAAAGTGGGAATAAAATTATTTAAATCCCCTTCCTGAATCATCCGCTGCATGAGGACCGAACCCACCATGCCCCGGTAACCCACAATACCAACCTTTATCATCGCTGTCTCACTCCTCCAATTCTTGAAAGAATAGGGAATTTTGAAAATTTAATCAAAAACCTCCGCTCAAAAAAGGCCGGGAAAGGACAAAAAAAGGCCGAAAGAGGGGGGTTTTTTTGAAAATTTCCCTTAAAACCTGCTAATCACGGTGTGAGGAGCCCGGAGTTTGGGTGAGTCCTTCGGGCATGGGGGGCTTGCCCTGGCCGTAGTACTTGAAGACCTCCACCGCCTGGCGGGTTTGCGCCGGGGTTAGGCAGACCACCTGGGAGGACATGCTCCGGGCGTAGATGTAGGTTTTCGCCCCCTCTTCCAGGTAGATGCAGGAGTAGAGGGCCTCCTTCAGGCTGGTTCCCAGGGCAATCACCCCGTGGTTTTTCAGGATAACCGCCAGTTGTTCCCCGGCGTTTTCCACGGTTTGAATCCCCATGTCCAGGCTGGCGGCGGACGAGAAGGGGCAGACCTTAACGGCCCCCTTAACGGCGTTGGCTAGGGTGGTAACGCAGCAGGGCAGCTCCTCCGCCACCAGCCCCACCGCGGTGGCCGCCGGTTGGTGGGTATGGATAACCGCGTTAATGTGGGGCATCTTCTCAAAGATGTACAGCAGGGCCCCGGTATCCACCGAGGGGCTCCTCTCCCCTTCCAGAATCTTTCCTTCCAAAGTCATCACCAGTACGTCTTCGGGAACCATGTCCTCGTAAATCAGCCCCGAGGGGGTTACCAAAATCTCCCCCGAAGAAAGCCGGAGACTTACGTTTCCCCCGGAAAGGGCAATTAAACCGTAGCGGTCCAGTTTCATCCCCGCCCGGCGCACCTCCTCCCGTTCTTTTTCAAACCTCATTTTCCCTTCTCCTTTTCCCCGGTTTCCGGGGGTAAATTCCAGGGGAGAACCGGAGTTTTGTCCACCCCCGGCTTGGTGGAATCCCAGGCTTTGGCCTTGAGGGAAGCCGGGTGGGTTTTGTATTCCAGCTTAAGCAAAAACAGATAAAGCTCCTCCCCGTCGTTGCACATTAAAAAATTAAACCAGTAACGGCCCTTAAATAAATTGGCATTATTAACCCGGATATAGAGCTTGCCGGAGGTACGAAAGTCCTTCACCAGGAAGGAGGTAATTTCGCTAAAGAGGTACTTGTCCTTCCGGCCAAAGGAGAGGAAGGTGATTCCCTCCTCCTCCAGGATAATTTCCCCGGGGTTAGACCGGGAAACAAAAATATTCCAGAAGGAATAAAAGGCCACAAAACTAATAAAGCCAAAAACCCCCCGGTAGACTCCGCCAAACAAGGCCAGGTACAGGGCGGCCAAGCACACCAGGGCGCAGAAAACTCCGGTAAGTTTAACCCGCCAAAAGTAAGAGACATCGTCGTACCGGTATCGCTTTTCCATGAACTCCCCTAGGGGTTCTTCTGAGCCCCAAAGACAAAGCCGATCCGCTTATTTCCGCGGACCGGCCTTTACAAAAAACCCGGAGGGTTACTGAGCCTTGCGGAGAGCCTTGGCTTCCTTAACAATCCGGCCCCGGTTAATGATCGCCAAACCCACCGCCGCGGCGGCGGTGATCAGGATGCCGATGCCCCGCAGGGCGCCGGAAGTCATGGTACCCAGCTTATCGCCGATGGCCAGCTTGGAACCCAGGCCCATGATCCGGACGATTCCCCAGGTAAGGGGATTGGCGCCGTCACAGATGCTGGAGATCTGGTCGGCCCCTATGGGCATGTCAAAGTTCGCGTTCACCGCGGCAATGGTGATCCAGGGGGCCAGGTCGGTGGCAATCCACAGCCCTAAGGCTAAGGTAACAAAGCCAATGATGATGGCCCTAAAGCCGTTGTTCTTAACAATAGGAATGATAAGAACAAACATGAAGGGGATAACCGCCAGGTCCGCAAAGGGCAGCACCTTGTTGCCCGGCAGAACCACCGCCAGGAAGACCGTTAGGGGAACCAGCACCAGGGAAACCGCCAAGGT
>JAISRN010000010.1 GCA_031273605.1 Spirochaetales bacterium
CCCCCCCCCCCCCCCCCCCCCCCCCCCAAATGACGATCAGTTCTTTCACCCAGTCATTTTACCACTCCCTTCCTAAAAAAGCAAGGGAAATTTACAGGATAAACGCATAGAAATGAAAATCTGAAAAAAGCAAAGAACGGACAAAGAATAAAGATTTTCGACCACAACGGGAAGACCGAAACCGACCCCCTGGGGGACCTAAGAAATGTTCTCAACAGAGACACGGAGGACTTAAGAGTTTTTGTATTCTTCCCCGTGACCTCCGTGGGCTCCGTGAGGGACCATTTTTTCTTCCGTCTTCCTCTTTCCTTTGTGCGCCTTCTGCGCCCTGGCGGGGAGAATTCTTATTCTTTAGTCTCTGTGGATATATCCGTGATGTCTGTGCCGTCCGTGGTTAATCTTTAGTTGGTAATGGCTGCGGCGGGTTGTTCATTCCAAAGCGCCGGGCCGCCTAGGGAGTCTGCCCCAGGTTCAGGCTCATGTCCCCCGGTTTGATCCACCGGAACCGCCGGAGCAGTTCGGAAATTCCCAGGGCAATCAGGGCCGGCCAGAGGAAGTGCAAAAGAACGATGGAGATGACCAAAAGGGCGCCGGAGTATTCTGAATTGCTCATGGTGATCCAGGTGGTCAGGGGTCCCACCAGGCCGCTGGTTCCCATCCCCGAACCCAGGGGGCTGTTTTCCAGCTTAAACACCGCGGTAGCCAGGGGGCCGGTAACCAGGGACGCCCCTATCGCGGGGAGGAGAATCCGGGGATTCTTGAGGATGTTGGGAACCTGAAGCATGGAGGTTCCCAGGCCCTGGGCCAAAAGGCCGGCGGTACCGTTTTCCCTAAAGCTCGCCACGGCAAAGCCTATCATGTGGGCGCAGCAACCGGCGGTGGCCGCCCCTCCCGCCAGGCCATTAAGCCCCAGCATGATGGCCAGGGCCGCCGAGGAGATGGGGGCGGTGAGAATCAGCCCCATAATGGCGGAAACCGCTATGCCCATGGGGATGGGCCTAAGCTGGGTCATCTGGTTAATCAGGTTCCCCAGGCCCCGCATAAGCGCCGCCAGGGGAGGCCCCGCCAGGGTTCCCACCACGGCGCCGGCCAGGATTCCCGCCGCGGGGAGGAGCAGAATGTCCAGCCGGGTTTTGCCCGACAAGAAGGAACCGGCGCCAATGCAGGCCAGGGCGGACAGGTAGGCCCCCAGGGGGCCCGCGCTCACCCCCCCGGCGGAAGCGGCGTAACCAATGGCGGCGGCCGCGGCGGTGGAGTAGATCACCAGGGGGGGGGCCTTGAGAACAAAGGCGATGGCCACCCCGATAGCCGCCCCGATCACCGGGGAGGCCGCGCCGGTATGGCGGATGATGGCCTGGGCAAAGGCCAAATTCTGCAGCCCCAGCATGGTTAAAAACTGGTTTAGGATAACGCCGATGATCAGGGAACTGAAAAGCCCCATAGCCATGCCGCTCAGAGCGTCAATAAAACAAAGGCCAAGGATTCGCCGGACAAAACTCTGTTTGGGAGGGGGGGTTGTTACTTCTGCCATGAAAGTTCCTTCTTTTAAATCAGGATGAATCAGGAGGTTTTAGGACCGTCTCCTTTACTATAGTTTTTTTTCGCTTCCTGGGATAGAGTGGGTACCCTATGGCGGGAATCGAAATCGAAAGAAAGTTTCTCATCCTCCGGGAGAGGGCGGATTTTTGGAATCTCCCCGGAGAGGAGATTATCCAAGGCTACCTTAACACCCACCCCGAAAGGACCGTCCGGGTTAGGCTAGGGGAAGGCCGGGCCTGGCTTACCATCAAGGGCGCCGTCCGTGCCGCCGCCCGCCGGGAATATGAGTATCCCCTGCCGGTGGAGGAGGCCCGGGAACTGCTGGCCCTCTGCGAGCAGCCCCCCCTTACCAAGATCCGGCGGCGCCTCTCTTACCGGGGCTTTGCCTGGGAGGCCGACGAGTTTACCGGGGCCAACCGGGGGCTCCTCCTGGCGGAAATTGAGCTGGACGAGGCGGCGCAGGTTTTTCCCCTGCCTCCCTGGGCGGGCCGGGAAGTAACGGGGGACCCCCGGTACTACAACAGCGCCCTGGTCCAAAGGCCCTTTTCGGAATGGCCTTCCCCGGATTAGCCCTGGGGGGCGTTTCCCGCCGCGTCGGGGTACTTGCCGCGGATATTCTTGATATGTTCCAAAATATCAAAAAAAATATCCACCAATTCCGGGTCCAGCTTGCTGCCCCGCATCTTTTCAATCTCCTCCTCTACCTTATCATCCCCCCAGGGCTCCTTGTAAACCCGGCGGGAGCAAAGGGCGTCGTAAATGTCCGCCAGGCTGACAATGCGGCCATAGAGGGGAATGTCTTCCCCCTTGAGGGGCGGCCGGCTGGGGTCGGGATACCCGGTGGACATATTTAAGGGGCCGGGGTAGCCGGTGCCGTCCCAGCTTTCGTGGTGGGTTAGGGCCACCTCCGCCGCCACCTCGTCAAACTTGGACTGCCTTTCCTTAAACAGATTGGCCCCGAACCAGGTATGCTGCTTCATTACCGAGTATTCGTCATCGGTAAAGCGGCCGGGCTTTTTCAGGATAAGATCGGAAATTCCCACCTTCCCCACATCGTGAAGCATGGCGGCCATCCTCAGCATATCCCGGTTGCGGTCAATTACCCTCTCGTTAAGGCCGTGCTTCTTGGCCCACCTTTCGTAAATTTCCACGGCATAGCTGGCCACCCGGTTAACGTGGGCGCCGGTCTCCTTGGGGTCCCTAAGCTCCGCCATGGAGATCATCCGCAGAATGATCTGCCGGGTGAGCTTGGCCCGCTCCAGGGCCAGGCTGGCGGAATTGCCGAAGTGCTGAACGTAAAGTTCCTTGTCCGCATCAAAGGCCACCCGGTTGCCCTGGGCATCCTGGGAGTTGATCATCTGCAGCACCCCCAGGACTTCGTTGTTGTTGTCCAGAAGGGGAAGGGTCAGCATGGATTGGGTTCTATAATTGGTAGAGACATCCACCGAAGGGTTAAAAGAGTAGGATTTGGCGGAATCAATTTTATAGACATCGGGGATATTGAGGACTTCCTTGGTTTTTGCCACGTAACCGGAGATGGACTTTTCGTTAATGTCTACGCTAAAAACCGAATAGGCCAGTTTTTCCCCGGGGGACAGCCGCTTTTGCCGGGTGTCGTTTTGGGCAACGGCAAAGGTAAGTTTGTCTTTTTCTCTCAGATAAATGGTGCCGGCGTCGGCCTGGGTAAAGATTCGGGCATTCAGGAGAATCTTTTCCAGGAGAATATCTAAGTCCTGAATACTTTGCAGTTCTTTATCCAGCGCAATTAATTGACCCAGCTTTTCTGTTTGTTCCTTACTCACTTCATTTTCTCCAAAAGGGAAAAACGCCGGGAAATTGAGCCAATCCCAAAACCCGGTTGGTTTTGGATTAACTCCCGTAAAAATAATCCGCCGGTCCTAGGCTAAGCCTTGCGAAATATGCCGCTTTCATGGATAGGTTTACTTTGATTATCGGCTTTTTGAGGCAAAAAGTGAAGGCCGAAAGCCGGTTTTTAGCCCCTGGATTAACCTTGACAGGGGATTCCCCATGTGATACCTATCTTTTATTATAGAAGTTTTAGGAACGGGATTTTCGGGAGGGCAGGATGAGGTTTGAAGGGCGGGGAAAACCGGAGGGCTGCAAGCTCCTCCGGGTGGGGGGAGAGGTGGAGGACGGGCGGCTGAAAACCCTCCGGCTCCGGGGGGATTTTTTTGCCTACCCCGCCGAAGGTTTTGAGCGGGCCGAAGCCCGGCTGACCGGGGTCCCCCTGGGGGAGCTGGCCGGGGTTTTTGACCGGGAGATGGCGGCGGAGGGGGTGGAATGTCAGGGAATCACCGGCCGGGGGCTGGCGGAGGTGATTGAGGCCGCCTTAAAGTCTTCCCCCCGGGAGGGCCGACTGTGACCCATCCCTTCCGGTTCCTCAACACCGGCCGGCAGGGGGGGGCCTTTAACATGGCCCTGGATCAGGCCCTGCTGGAATCCCTGGCCGCCGGTTCGCCGCCGGTCCTCCGGTTTTTCGGATGGCAGCCCCCGGCGGTTTCCCTGGGCTACTTTCAGGGCATTGAGGATGAAGTGGACCTCCGGGCCTGCGCCCGCCGGGGGGTAGACCTGGTCCGGCGGATCTCCGGGGGCGGGGCGGTGTTTCACCAGGAGGAAGTTACCTACAGCCTGATCCTCCCCGCCGCCCATCCCCTGGCCCAGGGCAGTCTGGAGGATTCCTACCGCCGCTTTTGCCGGGGAATCATCCTGGGCCTGGAGAGTCTGGGGCTTGAGGCGGCCTTTGCCCCCATTAACGATGTGGTCCTCTGCCAAGGTCCCTGGGCGGGGCGGAAGGTTTCCGGCAATGCCCAAAGCCGGCGGCAGTCCTGCATCCTGCACCACGGAACGGTTCTGCTGGACCTGGACCCGGGCCTAATGTTTGAACTTTTAAAACCGCCGCCGGAAAAAAACCGGAAAACCGGGGGCCGCCGGGTGGCGGGGCTGCGGGAGGTCTTAAACCGGAGGGTGGATTTCGAGGAGGCCTGCCGCGCCCTGGAAGAGGGCTTTACCCGGTCCCTGGGGCTGGCCCTAAGCCCCGGGGAGCCCGACCCCGGGGAGATGGCCCGGGCCCGGCAGTTGGTGGAAGAGAAATTTGGCTGCCGGGAATGGCTTTTTAGGCGCTAAGGGCCAAAGACCCGCTGTAACGTGCCTTTAACCGGCCGGCCGCAGGACCTAGCGTAGTGTAATTGACAAATGGCTTAATGAAGTCAAACCACGGACCTCACTTTTTCCCCAAAGAGGGAAAAAGTCGACCACACAGACGGAAAAAAGTGGTCAGGGATTAGTGGTTAGTGGATAGTCTTATTTTCGCGTCCTTTCGCGTTTTTCGCGGTTATTCTTATTCTTTGTCTGGACACTAACCACTAACCACTTTTCCTGTCCGTGGTTATTCCTACTTCTGTGTAAGACAGAACACTAGGAATCGAAGGTGGCCAGGAGGGTCCTCTTGTTTTCTTCTTTAAGGGGCGCCAGGGGCAGGCGGAAGACCTCCTTCAACAACCCCTTGGCGGCCATGTAGGTTTTAATGGGAACCGGATTGACTTCGATAAACTGGTTGATAAAAAAAGAATAAAACCGGTTATGAATTTGCCGGGCTTCTTCCAGGTTTCCCGAAAGGGCCGCCCCGGCCAGTTGAACCATCTCCCGGGGAAACATATTGCTGGTTACCGAGATAACCCCGTGGCCCCCGGAGGTTATCAGGGGCAGGGCCAGAAGATCGTCCCCGGAAAGCACCGAAAAATCTTCGGGCTTATTGTTCAGAATATCTAAAATCTGGCCCATGCTTCCGGAGGCTTCTTTAACCCCGGCTATCCGGGAATTCTTTGAAAGCCGCCTAAGCAGGGCGGGGGAAACATTAACTCCCGTCCGGCCGGGAACGGTGTAAACAATGACCGGAAGGCCCCCCTGGTCCGCCACTTCGGAAAAATGCCGGTAAAGCCCTTCCTCCGAAGGTTTATTGTAATAGGGGGTTACCTGCAGGGTGTAATCCGCCCCCAGCTCCCTGGCCCGGCGGGTGGCCTCCACGGCCTTTTGGGTGTCGTTGCTTCCGGTTCCCGCAATAACCGGAACCCTTCCGGCGGCCATTTCTACGGCGGTTTGGATGATGAACTCCTTCTCCCCGGCGGTGAGGGTGGGGCTTTCCCCGGTGGTTCCCACGGGAACCAGGCCGTTGATTCCCCCTTCTAATTGAAATTTTATCAGGGCCTTGAGAGCCTCCCGGTCAAGACTTCCGTCCTGGTTAAAGGGAGTCACCAGGGCCGTAAATGCGCCTTTTAACATAGATCCTCCTTCATCATTTTTACCACGGAAAAAAGCCGCCGTCAACAAATTAAAAATTCCCCCGGTAGAAAAACAAAATTCCCTTGCATTGGGAAATTTACCCAATATACTTACTTATAGAGACGTTATCGGTCATGGTCTTAGCTAATTTCTTGTGCAATAACAATTTATCCCCCGCCGGGGCCTATGCCCTGAGCCCTGCCCCATTTGTTTTTTCCGTAACCGAAAACCACAGCCTCATATAAAACCAAGTTTCCTGCCCTCTGGTTAACGCGTCCAAAGGGCATGTAAGGAGAAGTACTGAAATGCGTAAGTTAATCGTTTTGGGAATCCTATCCCTAACCCTGTTTTCCGGCTGCCATTTTTTCCTGAATCCCGGCGCTTCGGGAAGGGGAAACGCCGGAACCCTCACCCTGAACTTCGGCGGGCCCGGAGGGAACTCTCCCTCCGCCCTGGCGATCGCCTCCGGCGGCGATCTGCCCGCCGATTTGCTGGCCGCCCTGCGCTACGAAGTGGTCTTTACCGGTCCGGACGGGGAAGCCCTGGCTCACAGCGTCGCCTCCGGGGAAACCCTGAGCCTGACCCTGGCCCTGGGGGACTGGCGGATAGACGTGTCCGCCTACTACCAGGAAGGAGACCTGCTGGAGGAAGGAACCCTGGTAGGAACGGGGAGTACCACGGTCCCCATAGAGCCGGGGCCCAATTCCGCCCGTCTGGTTATGCGGATGGCAGGTCCCTTGTACGGGATAACCATCCCCAGCCTAACCGGGGGCTCGGTGGTCCCCAGTTTTCCCCTGGCCTTTGAGGGGACTCCCATCACCCTGACGGTCCGGCCGGATGAAAGGTTCGGGCTCAAATCTAACACCCTGGCGGCGCTGGAGGTAAACGGAGACCCTGTGTCCCTTGTCGGCGCCGGGGCAACCTGGACCTTTGCCATGCCCGCCGGGGACGTTACAGTGGCGGCGGAGTTTATCAGCGGCTGGCGCTACGTCAAAGAAGGGGCAAGCGGAACCGGCCTAAGCTGGGCCGACGCTTCCGGCGATCCGCAGCGGATGATGGACGAGGCGGCGGCGGCCAAGGCGGAGGGCGCGCCGGAGGCCCTGGTGCGGGTGGCCGCGGGGACCTACAAGCCCCGTTACAAGCCCAATTCGGACGGAACCACCGATTACACCACCTCCGGGGATGACCGGGGCTCAACCTTTATCCTGCGGGAAGGGGTGGAAGTCCGGGGGGGCTATCCCGCCGGGGGCGGAGACGACGCAAGCCGGAACATCAACCCCGCAACGAACAACACCATCCTGAGCGGGGATATAGGTACCGCCAACAATAACACCGATAACGTCTACCAAGTGGTTCTGGGGGTGAACATTCCCGCCGGGAGCGGCACAATCCTGGATGGTTTTACCATAAGCGGAGGTTATGCGGACGGAGCGAGATCTTCGTTTGCAGGGAAATCAATAGATCGGACCGCCGGCGGGGGAATGTACAACGACGAGTCCTCCCCGGTCCTGACCAATGTAATCCTCTCCGGTAATTTAAGCGCTTACGTCGGCGGGGGAATGTACAACAAGAGTTCCTCGCCTATCCTGACCAATGTGACCATCTCCGGCAATACCAGCAATTCCAATGGCGGGGGAATGCGCAGCGAATCCTCCTCGCTGGTCTTGATGATCAATGGGACCATCTCCGGCAATACTACCTACAACAGCGGCGGGGGAATATCCAGCAATGCCTCCTCCCTGGTCCTGACCAATGTAACCATTTCCGGCAATAAAGCATCCAGCTTCGGCGGGGGAATGACCAACGAGCAGGTCCCCTCGTCGGTTCTGACCAATGTAACCATCTCCGGCAATAAAGCCGGCTCCGGCGCCGGGGGAATGTTGAACGCCTCTTCCTCGCCGCAGATCAGGAACAGCATCATCTGGGGGAATGCCGCCGCGGCCAGCCCCGGTATTTCCAATGATGCCGGCAGCAGCCCGGCTATTGCCTACAGCATCGTGCAGGGCAGTTCCGTCAGCAGCGACGGCAACGTGGCGGATCCGGGCACGGGTTCAACAAACTCACCCTTTGCGGACTGGCAGGACCCCGCCGACACTAGTGTTACCATGCCCAATTCAGCCGGGGATTACCGGCTAAAGAGCGGGAGCCCGGCGATCAACAGGGGAGACCCCGCTTACAACCCTGCCGGGGCCGCCGCTTTGGATCGTGACGGAACGCCGCGGATAAAGGGCGGCAGGGTGGACCTGGGGGCCTACGAGAGGGAGTAGGGAAGAGAAAAACCGCGAAGTCGAAGGTGTTTTTGCCAAAGGGTTAGCGATTCGACATTCGCGGTTTTCCCTTCATTTTTAACCACTTTTTCCCCCAGTCCCTTTGAAAAAGAATTTTTAACCACGGACGGCACAGACATCACGGACAAAAGCGGGAATTTTGAACAAAAAGTCCGTACTGTCCATAAGGAAGCTTGGTTTAATCGTGGTCATGGTCCATTTTCCTCTTTTTTGTTTCTATGCGAACTTTGGCTTGCGCCTTGCGAAACGTGCCATTTTCAAAAGTTGCAGTTCCAAAATCTGACATTTTGGAACTGCCTCAGTCAAAATGAGTTTATATGCGCTGGCCCTGAAAAGCCTATCCTTGACAATTTTCCACATTTGTGAAAAATGGTAGTATGAGTCAAGAGCCAAGAGCCAAAAAATTATCTAGCCTCTTTTTCTTTGTCAAATCCTCGATCTAACAGTCCTCGATCTAACAGCCCCGCTCCAAATTTTCCGGCTTCCTGCGGGAATCCAACGGTTTTTTTGAACATTTTCCCGGGAGACCGCCATGAACCCAATTGTTAACATCGTACAATTTCCCCATCCGGGGAAAGAACATGGACGGGATACCAAAAACGGAAGCCGCAAATCGTGGAATGTGTGTCGCCGCAACGGGCGGGATG
Source organism: Spirochaetales bacterium (assembly GCA_031273605.1). Taxonomy (GTDB): domain Bacteria; phylum Spirochaetota; class Spirochaetia; order UBA9216; family UBA9216; genus JAISRN01. The sequence goes on from JAISRN010000010.1 coordinate 8,774, forward strand.
TGGGCCATGCCCGGAAATTTCTGCTCTCCCCCGGCGTTTATATCGAAGATGACAAAGCCGGACGGGGCGATCTGGTGTTTTGGGGCGAATGGGAACCCCCAAGCGGGGTAGTGCGTATACCCAAGGACGGCCCTTTTCACCCCGGTTATCTGCATACGCCCTATTATACCTTTCCGCCCGGTTATCCGCCCGCGGGGCAGGGCCGGCTCCAGAACACCGACCCCTTTGTATTTGGGGGAAAGTTCCGTTACGGGCTGTGCAAACAGGGCGGAAGAAATAAGTCCGCCCTTGCCGCCCTGGAGAAGGGTTCGCTGATCCTTTTTGGAAGCTACAAAGAGGACAACAAAAGTCCCGTTTTCCAGCTTGATACTGTTTTTGTCATCGCCGGTTACAAAGAATACCCTATCCAGAATCCGGCGGAGCTTGCGGGGGAGGGCGTCTGGTACAAACTGGTCATAGAGGCGGCGTTTCCTCGTCCGGCGGCGAATCCCCCCCTTGTTTTTAGGCTGTATTACGGCGCGACATACGAAAAGCCCTATGACGGAATGTATTCCTTTTCCCCCGCCCGGCTATATAAAGAAACCAACCCCGGTTTTCCCAGGGTAACATTGGGGGCAAAGGAATGTGAAAGGTTCTCCGGCAATTACATTAACCCCGCCCTGAAGCAGGGAAAAAAAATAAGCGCCGCCGCCCCCGCCGAAATAAAAACATTTTGGGAACAGATCCGCGCCATAAGCCGCACCCAGGGCTGCGTGGAAGGGGTGCGTTTTGCCATGCCAAAGGAAAGAAAATAAAAAAAAGTCCCGCGGACTATAAACGCAAAGGAGAATGAGCATGGCTGATGAAGCGGAGGCCCTGCGCTTAGAGGGCGTGAAGTTCAGTGAGGCTAATGAGTACGATAAGGCGATAGAAGCCTATACCCAAGCCATAGCCCTTAAACCCGATTTTGCCCGAGCCTATTATAACCGGGGTAACGCATACAGCTATAAGAAAGACTACGGCAAGGCCATTGAGAATTACAACGAAGCCATACGGATATGCCCTGCCGCCGGACAATTGCCCAACGAAGGTGTTTACTATTGTGGGCGCGGGAACAGTTTTTATAGTATAGATCAATATGATAAAGCCCTTGAGGATTATGACCGGGCCATAAAACTTAAACCCGGCGAAAAGCTTTATGCGGATAACCGGGCTAACGCGGTAAAGAAAAAAAAGGAAAAAGCGGCCGGCGGCCGTAAAACCGAAACCGTGGGAACTCTGCGGAAAAACTGCCCCTCCTGCGGCGCGGCTATCGAGTCGTTCCAAACCCGCTGCCCCTCCTGCGGACACGAACTGAACGCCCAGGAAGTGAGCGGCAAGTTCACGCAGTTTGTGAAAAGACTGGAGGAGCTAAGGTCCGGCTATACTTCCTTTACTCATAGATTTAATAAGGAGGATACAAGGAAAATAAAAATTTTGGTACCGGAAGGGAGGATGGTTAAAGAAGACACTAAATTGATTAAATATTCCGGGCCCGTGTATAGCGGCGGCCCTGTTAGGGATCAGTATATAGATGCCCCGGCAAATGGAAAAGTGCATTACTTTGTAAAAGACGGGCAAGAATTCGATGCTGACACTGAAATTAAAATGGGTAATGTTTATGGCCCTATTGGCCATGACCGCGTGTCTTACAAGGGGAAGGGGGGTAAGTATGAATATTTCGAAAGCTACGAGTGGAACAGCGCGGATGATTGGCAGATGAGTTTTATTGAAAACTTCATTTTACCCAATACAAAGGAAGACCTGCTGGAATTCTTGATCTTTTTTATCGGCAAGGTCGTCGCAAATCCTAAAACCCTGTACGACCAGGTGTGGAATGACATTTGGAAGAATAAGTGCAAGCAGGTTTATGCCAAGGCGCGGCTCTGCCTCAAGACTGACCAGGGAACCTTGAGGAGTATCGAAGAAATACTCAAAGAGAACAGCATAGCCTAAGGAGGTTTGATATGGCTGAAAAAGAATACATCGGTTCGATACGGAAATGCCCCAACTGCGGTACGGCCCTTGAATCTTTGCAGAGCCGCTGCAGTAACTGTGGGCATGAACTTACCAATGTGGAAGTGAACCAGACTATTGCACAGTTTGCCGATGATATTAATGCTATTGAGGATAAAAGACCTTATGTGCGGGTTGCGATTGGAACAAGAAAAGAATTTTCCCTCAGCTCTTTTATAACCGCGATTATAACGGCGATGGTAATTCTGGCTTTGGGAATAAGCATGGTCTTTGTATCAAAGATACTCCCGCTGCCCATACCGGATGTATTAAAAACGATTCTCGATTTTATCCTTCGTATACCGGGCGTATTAAGAATGATCGTCGGTATTCCTCTGCTTGTTATTGGTTTTATAAAATTTTTGTCCAGTTTTTCTAAAAAAACAACGAAGATTTGTTTTAATAATACTGCCTGGAATCAGAATGACGACGACAAGAAGCAGTTCGTAGAAAATTTTCCCATTCCCAACGCCCGGGAAGATTTTCTGGAATTTTTCATCCTCGCCATCGGGCACATTTACCCCAAACCCCGCACCAAATACGAGGAAACCTGGAACGGTATCTGGGCGGCCAAATGCAAGCAGGTCTACACCAAGGCCCGTATCGCCATGGCAAGCGAGCCGGAACTTGTCGCCTACATGAAGCAGTTAGCCCAGGAATCGGGCTTTAGTTTGTAAGGAGGATACATTATGGCGTTATTCGGTAAAAAAGAAAGCGGGCTATTTGATGCTTACGATTTGTAAGCCCGGCCAATTGCGGCTGCGCAGATCGCTATCGCGTGTAACAAGCACAGCGTTTACCGTTATAGCGGAGGCAGCCACGATTGCGTCAGGGAGCTTTATCTTTGGCCTGGCATCCCGGCGTATACGCGACGCTTCCTGCTCAACATTACGTCTGGACCGAACTATAAAAGCATCAATTTCAGCAACGCTGTATTTACCGGTTACGATGTCAATTATGGTGTTTGTGTCGAAACACAGTTTTTTAGTCCGGCCACTCATTACGCAGTTCCCGTTGGTATTCCACGCCGTCAACATCATCAAAGACATGGATGGATTGAAGTCCCCGTACCGCTGCCATGACTTTTTGATGGTTCCATTCATGGTAACTAAGTATCGGATGAAAAATCCAACCTATTATACCGGGTGTTTTGCCCCTGGAATAACCTTCCGGTTTAACCGTCAGGCGGATCTTTACCGTCCCACCGGAAACAGTCTCGGGAAGGGAAAAATCAAGATGAATCTGCCCGTTAGCGGGAACATCAACAGTTTGTTGTATAGTCACCATATATATCAGTATAACCGAAAAAAAACAGCATAGCAAGGAGGATACATTATGGCGTTATTCGGGGGTAAAGAAAAACACGAAGGCGGCCTCATGGACGCCATCCGCTGTGACGAGGCGGAATACCTCATCTGGAAGTGGCGGCCCAAGGGCGCGGAGGAGGCGAACAGCACCCGCAAGGAAAACGCCATACGCTGGGGCTCGAGCCTGCGGGTAAAGGACGGGGAGGCGGCGGTATTTGTCTATAAACAAAAAGACGGCGCGATGCAGGATTTTATCGAAGGGCCTTTTGACGAAACCATTAAAACCGCCAACTTTCCCGTGCTGGCCTCCATCATGGGGCTGGCCTTTGGGGGCGGCACGCCCTTTCAGGCGGAAGTGTACTTTATCAACCTGGCGGGGATCATTCAGGTTAAATTCGGGGTGCCCTACTTTGACGTGTTCGACCCCCGGCTTCTGGATTTTCCGGTTCCCGTGGCGGTGCGGGGGACCATCACCTTCAGGATAAGCGATTACAAGGCTTTCATCAAACTGCACCGGCTTATCGACTTTAACCTTGAAACTTTCAAACTGCAAATCAGGGACGCGGTTATCCGGTATGTAAAGGGGGTGCTTATCGGCGTGCCCCAGGAAAACGGTATTCCGCTGGTACAGATTGAACGCAAGCTCCTCCAGGTTAATACCATTGTGGAGGAATACCTGCGGCCCCGGCTGCAAAATGATTTTGGCGTAACCATGTCGGCGATGGATATTCAGGCCATCGAGGTTGACAAGGAAAGCGAGGGCTACGGGAAACTCCGCAAGCTTACCGCCAACATTACCGAATCAACCATTCAGACCCAGGCGGATCTCAACATCGAAAATATGCAGAATATGCAGCGGCTCAATACCGAAAACATGGAAGAGACCCTGCGGATTCAGCGGCAGGAAGGGCAATACGCCCAGCACATGCAGACCGACCTTGGGGGCTTTGCCCTGCACCAGCTTAAACAGCAGGAAGAAATCGCCAAAGCCGCCGCCGGGGCCATGGGGCAGATGGGCCAGGGCGCGGCGGTTAACCTTGGTAACGGCGGTGGCGGCTTTAACCCCGGCGCCATGATGGCGGGCATGGCAATGGGCGGCGCGGTAGGCCAGGGTATGGCCGGGATGATGGGCAATGTGTTTCAGGGCATGAACCAGGGCGGAATGCCGGGAGTTCCCGGAGCGCCGCCCAGTGTGCCGGGGGCGCCTGCCCAGGGCGGGCCGCCGCCCTTACCCCAGGCGGTACAGTTTAACGTCGCGGTAAACGGACAGAGCGCCGGGCCGTTTGACCTGAACGCCCTCGCCGGGATGGTTCAGGCGGGGCAGCTTACGCCGCAGTCGCAGGTATGGAAACAAGGCATGGCGGCCTGGGCCGCCGCGGGAACCGTGCCGGAACTGGCCGGGTTTTTTGCCCCCCCCGCGCCTCCTCCTCCGCCCTTGCCTTCAACTTAAAACAAGGAGTTTTGTTATGGATGAAAAAGCTTTTTTTTCTACCGAGCGGCTCATCGAATTTGGCATGAGTATGGCTATCGCACAGCAGATGACCCGCCAGATGAATGAAATGATGACGAACACGACTATCATTAATTCGCCCGCCTCAATGGCGCAAAAGCAAATTCCGGAGCGGGTGTACTACGCCGCCTTTGAGGGCAAACAGGCAGGGCCTTTTTCGGAAACCGAACTGACCCGCCTTATCATGGACAAAAAGCTGACCAAGGAAACCCTGGTCTGGCATCCGGGACTGGAGGGCTGGAAACCGGCGGAAAACATCCCTGAAATTTTACGGCTGGTGGCTTTAACACCGCCTCAGCTTTAGGAGAATTTATGAAAATCAACAAGATACTGTTACTTATTGCGCTGGGTATCGCCGCTTTGGCAGGGTACGGTTTTTTTGCGGCCAACGGCGATGAAGCATACCGGCTGGTTATCACCTTTGGTTCGGGGATTTCGCTTTTTGTCTGCCTTGCCGGTCTCATTGCGGTAACTACCCCCGGCAGGGGAAGTTCCGCAAATATCAAAGTTTTGTCGGCGGTGTTTTTTATCCTGCTGCTCGTCGAAAATTTGATATTCACCTTTGTACCCTTCCGCATTGCCCCCTATGTCATTGTAACCGGAATACTCCTTTTGGTGTATGTATTGATTGGATATGCGGTGGGCAAAGCGCTGGAAAATGGCTGAGAAAAAACCGCCGGGAGTTTGTTGCGCTTCGCCCATATAATCGCAAAAAACCTACAGGGGCAACAGGCTCCTAGAGCTCCCAGCAATTCTCAATTTAGGATTAACCACTCTTTCCCCCCACGGACAGCACGGACATAAAGAGGGAATTTCAAGCAAAAAGTCCGTTTGAAAAAGAATTTTTAACCGCGAAGCCGCCGATAGGAGGAAAAATAAGAATTTTCACCACCAAGGAGCGGAAGGCGCACAAAGGAAAGTGGTTATGTCTCCTTTCGCGTCCTTTCGTGGTTATTCTTATTCTTTGTCTGGACACTAACCACTACCCACTAACCACTTTTTTCCGTCCGTGGTCATTCCTAAATTGAAAAGGGCTGCTTTTTTTTTAAAAACCCTTGTCTCACCTGCCTAGGGGTGGTATACTCATTTATATAAGGAAAAATCGGCATGGGTTTCGCACAATTCTTATCTTACAGTTACCCCCCCCCCGGCAAACTTTTCTAGGCCGCCGGACCGGGCCTTTTCCTTTTGTCCTCCCACTAACAGAATCTCCCTCCCTAAAAGGAAACCTCAAAAAATGAAAAAACTTAGAAGCTTTCCCAAAACTTCAGTTTTTGGGAAAGCAACTTCTAAATTCGGTGAAAAAGCGGGCGATAGACCGCTTTTCACGGGAGCTAATCCAAAACCAACCGGGTTTTGGGATTTGCTCCTCATTCCCCTGGGAATTATCGCCCTCACCCTGCTCTCCGGCTGCAACTTTATCCTGTCCCCCGGCGCTTCGGGAAACGCCGGAAGCCTCACCCTGAACTTCGGGGGCTCCGGAGGAAACTCCCCCTCCGCCCTGGCGATTACCTCCGGCAAGGACCTTCCCGCGGATATGCTGGACGCCCTGAACTACCAGGTTGCCCTCACCGGTCCCGGGGGAGAAACCCTTAATCACGCCCTGGCCGCCGGGGAAAGCCTGACCGTGAGCCTGGCCCTGGGGGAATGGCGGATAGACGTGTCGGCCTACTACCAGGGAGGAACCTTGATAGAGGAAGGAACCCTGATAGGAACGGGAAGTACCACGGTAACCATAAAACCGGGGGCCAATTCCGCCCGGATTAACATGAATATGGCAGGCCCTCTGTACGAAGTCATCATCCCCGAACTGACC
>JAISRN010000057.1 GCA_031273605.1 Spirochaetales bacterium
ATTCGCGAAAGAGAAATAGGGTGTTATCCGTTTTTCGCGTCCTTTCGCGTTTTTCGCGGTTTATCTTCCTTCGGTTAGGTGGTTACACGGGGTTTGTCCGTGTTCCTGTCTGTGGGGTCTGTGTGGTCAGTGGTTCATCCTCTTTATCCTCTTTATGCTTATTTGCAGTTGATTATTTTTGAAAAAAAAGGTAATCTGCTATCCACGGTTCATTTTAAACACATTTTGAGATGAACCGGGATCCCAAAACTTAAGATTATCCGGGTTTTGGAAAGGTAAAATTCAATGTTAAAGCCGGAAAAGGACTAAAACCCCGCTTTTCGGCCGGGCCCTGCGCTTTTCTGCGGCGGCCGTAAGCAAAACCCGAAATCTTTCCGGATAGGGCGGCGGCCCTTCCCATGATGAGGACTCCCTTCGGAATAGGTTCGGATCCGTAAAACAGAGGTACAGGTTATGGAAAGAATTTTTAAAATGCGAAATATCGGAATCAGCGCCCATATTGATTCCGGCAAAACGACTCTATCGGAGCGAATTCTCTATTATTCGGGAAGAATTCACGCCATCCACGAAGTCCGGGGCAAGGACGGGGTGGGCGCCACCATGGACTCCATGGACCTGGAACGGGAACGGGGCATTACCATCGCCTCCGCCGCTACCAATGTGGTTTGGAAGGACCACTCCATCAATCTCATCGACACGCCGGGACACGTGGATTTTACCATCGAGGTAGAACGGGCCCTCCGGGTTCTGGATGGGGGAATCCTCGTCCTCTGTTCGGTGGGGGGGGTTCAGTCCCAGTCCATTACGGTGGACCGGCAGCTAAAGCGTTACAAAATTCCCCGGCTGGCCTTTATTAACAAATGCGACCGCACCGGCGCCAACCCCGGCCGGGTTACGGAGCAGCTTAGGGATAAGCTGGGTTTAAATGCGGTGATGATTCAGCTTCCCATCGGCCTGGAGGACCGCCACGAGGGGGTGATCGATCTGATCGCCATGCAGGCGGTTTACTTTAAGGGCCCCCAGGGGGAAAAGATCGAAACCGCCCCCATTCCCCCGGACCTTCTGGAGGAAGCCCGGGAAAAGCGGGAGAAGATGCTGGATGCGGTTTCCATGTTTGACGATGACCTCATGGAACTCATCATGGCGGGGGATGAGATTCCGGAGGAAATGATTCACCGGGCCATCCGGAAAGGAACCATCGGCCTCAAGCTCTGCCCGGTTCTTCTGGGGAGCGCGTACAGGAACAAGGGAGTTCAGACCCTTTTGGATGGGGTGATTAATTACCTGCCCTGTCCCCGGGATGTGGAGAACCGCGCCCTGGACTTGGATTCCGCCGAAACCGAGGTCCTCCTCAAATCCGAGCCCGATCTGCCCACCGTGGCCCTGGCCTTTAAACTGGAAGACGGCCAGTACGGCCAGCTTACCTATATCAGGATTTATCAGGGAAGGATAAAAAACGGCACCGAGCTTTACAACGTGCGGACCCGCCGGAAATTTAAGATTGGCCGGCTTATCCGGATGCATGCGGATCACATGGAAGACATAACCGAAGCGGACTGCGGGGATATCGTGGCGCTTTTTGCCATTGAGTGCGCCTCCGGGGACACCTTTTGCGACCCCAGGCTCAACTACTCCCTAACCTCCATGTATGTGCCCAGCCCGGTGGTTTCCCTTTCCCTTATCCCCAAGGACAAAAAATCCGCCGACAACATGGGCAAAGCCATTAACCGCTTTACCAAGGAAGACCCTACCTTTCAATCCTATGTCGACCCGGAATCCAACCAGGTGATCATCCGGGGCATGGGGGAGCTTCATCTGGATATCTATGTGGAAAGGATGAAGCGGGAGTATAAAGCGGAGGTTGAAACCGGCAAGCCCCAGGTGGCCTACCGGGAGGCCGTCAGCGCCCGGGCGGATTTTAATTACACCCACAAAAAACAAACCGGGGGCTCCGGGCAGTACGGCCGGGTGGCCGGTTACATCGAACCTCTGGAAGAACCGGGGGTGGATTACCTCTTTAACAATCAGATCAAGGGGGGGGCCATTCCTACCGAATTTATCCCCGCCTGCGACAAGGGCTTCCGGTCCGCCCTGGCCAAGGGGAGCCTTATCGGGTTTCCCATTGTGGGGGTTAAGGTAACCCTTAACGACGGGCAGTCCCATTCGGTGGACTCCTCGGATATGGCCTTTCAGCAGGCGGCCATCGGGGCTTTCCGGGAGGCCTACCTCCGGGCCAAGCCCCAGATTTTGGAGCCCGTTATGAAAGTGGTAGTGGAAAGCCCCTCGGAATTTCAAGGAACCGTTTTTGCCAGCATCAATCAGCGCCGGGGAATTATCGTGGGTTCCGTAGAAGACGGGGCTAACTGTTCCGTGGAAGCGGAGGTTCCTCTAAGCGAGATGTTCGGCTACTCCACCACCATCCGTTCCCTTACCCAGGGCAAGGGGGAGTTCACCATGGAATTTTTAAAATACGGCCGGGTTCCCCAAAGTCTGGGGGAAGAACTAAAAAAAGAATATGAGGCAAAGCGGAAAGCCGCCAAATAGCGTCCTTAAAAGGGTACGACGGGAGACAGAAAATGGTGAAAGAAGAGTTGAATAAGCGAACCCCCCTGCGGGTTTTTGAGCAATCCATCCACGGGGGGCTGGGCAAGGGCAATATCGGGGCCCTGGCTTCCCGAAAGGGGGTGGGGAAAACCGCCTGTCTGGTGCATATTGCCATGGACAAGCTGTTCCGAAACGAGCCGGTGCTCCATGTTTCTTTTTCTTCCCGGATGGATCACATAGTAAGCTGGTACGAGGATACTTTTAAAGAGATTGCCCAAAAACGCAGCCTTGAGCAGGCCATGGAAGTCCATGATGAAATTATCCGCAGCCGGATAATTATGAACTTTAACCAAAAGGGCCTGCCCATGACGGGGATATTAAAAAGCATAGAAACCATGATCCGGGAGGGGCACTTTCCGGCCCGGTGCATGATTGTAGACGGCTTTGATCTGTCCATGAGCGCCCCGGAAGACCTGGACCGGCTTAAACAATTTGCCCAGGCCCTGGGCCTGGAGGTTTGGATGAGCCTTTCCTTAAAAGGCCCGGATCCCGTGTTTACCGATCAGGGGTTCCCCAGGGAACTGGAGTCCTGGCAGGAAAAATTCGATGTTCTCATCAGCCTGCGGCATAAGGGGAAGGATGTGGAATTATCGGTGGTCAAGGACCACGGCCGGATCACCGTTTCCCCCATGAACCTTCTTTTGGACACCAAGTCTCTGCTGATTGTTGAAAAATGATTTTGTCCTTCTTTCCGGGGGCAAAGCTCCCTTAAATTGATATTTAAATGATATTTAAAAAAAAAGGAAGGAAAAAGGAGATTTAAAATGAACAAAATGAAACCGGCGGCCCCTTCCCGAAGGGCATCCGCAATCCCCGCAGCAGCCGCAATCGCCGCAATCGCGTTCCTCCTGGCTTTGGGGGCCTGCCGTTCCGTGCCGGGAGACATTAGCTCCCAGGATGCGCTTATTCCCAATGAAGGCCGGCAGGTTCCGGCTACCCTAACCCTCCCGGCGGGCAAAGGCCCCTTTCCCCTGGTGGTTTTTAATCACGGTTTTGCCGGAAGCCGCCAGGAAGGGGGCGGTTTTGCCCGGCTGGCCGAGGCCCTGGCCGGC
>JAISRN010000144.1 GCA_031273605.1 Spirochaetales bacterium
CACCACCTGGGTAATGCCGTAACGGTCCCGGAGGTTAATAAAGTGAATCCCCCCGTGATCCCGAATCCGGTGAACCCAGCCGTTGAGGATTACCTCCAGACTCGCCTCTATGAGCCGCAATTCCCCGCAGCTATAGGTACGTTTATAATCTTCCATGATGAATCATTATAGAAAAACCAGGGAAGAACTTCAAGGCTTAATCCAGGAATTCTAAAAAGCGGCCTGCCGGAGCGCAATTCGGAAGCGCAATTCGGGAGCTTGACAAAAGACTTTTGACCAGTTATGATAAAACAGTTTCTAAACCGTCAGATTTTTAAAATGAAAAACTCCGGTATAACGATTGTTAAACAAGGAGGCGGCCCGTGGTTGTATTATTAGTTTTTTCAGTTGTTCTTTACGGTATTGCCCTTGCTTTATCCCATTCGCAGATCATAGCTTTAATCGTTGGCGGAATAGCTTTTTTCTCCGGCCTTGAAACAGCGCTTAAACTGGACATCTTTCATGGAGCGATAGACGACATGGAAAGACGGGAGGATGAAAGGCATGAAGAACTGATGGAGCAGATAAGGAAAAAAAAGAAATGAAAAAAATTTCCCGGAGAGAATTCTTAAAAAACACCGGGGTTGCCGCCGGGGCCGCGGTAGGCGGCGGGCTTCTGCTGTCCGGCTGCGCCTCCCTTGGCAAGGGGCAGACTTCGCCCTTTGGCGACAAACCTGATCCGACCAAGCTCCCCGAAAAATGGGATTTAGAAGCCGATGTGGTGATTGTCGGCGCCGGAGCGGTGGGTCTGCCGGCGGCTATCCGGGCCAGGGACGCCGGGGCTTCGGTCCTGGTGGTGGATTGCAACTACGATATCGGCGGTCATGCCATTATTTCGGGGGGCAATGTTCCCTTGGGGGGCGGAACCTCATGGCAAAAAAGGGACGGCATCGTGGACGATCCGGAGATCCTCTACCGGGACCTTACCGATTGGTCGGTAACCACCGCCCAGGGCATGCCCATCTACCGCTACAATGAACGGGCCATCCACCGGGTCATGGCGGATAACATGGCTCCCTGTTTTGAGTTCCTCCTGGAAAACGGCGTCCGTTTTGCGGAAATCCCTATTGATAATTCTGGCGCAAACGGTACGGGTATCTCAGCGCTCCGGGAAGCCCATACCCGCTGGACCGAAGGAGCATCCCTGGAAAGCCCCTCAGGCGCCGGGGGAACCATGCTCTGCCGGGACCTTGAGGCCACCGCCAAAAGGAAGGGGGTTAAATTCATCCTCAACTACCACATGGATGTGATTTTTCGGGAATCCCTGAGTTCCGGCCGGGTACTGGGTATACAAGCCAGTTACACCCCCACCATACTACCCGAAGCCACTGTGCCCCTTCAGCCCTTCCTAACCGAGGGGAACATTGTCATGGATGCTCCTAACATTACCATCAAAGCGAACAAGTCCATCATTATCGGTACTGGCGGCAGTTCCAGCAACCCTAACCTCCGGCGTATTGTGGACCCCCGGCTCACCGAAGAAATCCCCGGAGCGGCCAGCGAATTCTCCCCCCAGGATGGTTCCGGCGAATTGGCCATCTGCGCCATAGGCGGCGCCATGTGGGGCATAATGAACCAGGGTATGGAACGGGGCGCCCAGTTATTGGCCAGTAATACCGTAGGAGTCAGGCATAACTATCCCAATTGTCGCTGGGATACCAGAACTCCCATATTCCCCAAACTCAAGGCTGTGGGCTTTATTATGCGGGACTGGCAGAACGCCATCATGGTGAACCAGGTGGGTAAACGTTTCTACAGTGAATTAGCCGGTTTTGCGGCCCCTTCGGCGAGTTCCTACGGCTACTATGATAACTACGGCGGATACGTTCAGCACGATTGGCGGAACTCCGGCAAGATGCCCTTTAGGCCGAATAACTACATAGCGGCGGCCCTGGCTGAGAACGAAGGCTCCCAGCCCCCGGACTATTCCGCAGGGCCCCAGTGGGCTATCCTGGACTCCGACGGGGTTGCCCGCCAACGCTGGGAGATTGATAATCCCGACTACGGACACCCTGAATATTTCTTTAAGGCGGATACCCTGGAGGAACTGGCGGAAAAGATCAGCGCCAATCCTTACCAAAAACACCGGATGGACGGACAGACCCTTAAAACCACGGTGGACCGTTACAACACCTTTGTCGCCGTCGGCCGGGATGAGGATTTTGACAAACCTACTCCCCAGTACCGGATCGAAAAGCCCCCCTTCTATGCTGCCTGGAACACAGTCATGCTTCACGATACCTACATGGGGGTCAGGATAAGCGGTACCTGCCAGGTACTTACCCTGGAAGGGGATGTTATCCCCGGCCTCTACGCCGGCGGCGAATGTTCCGGCGGCGCAAATGCCCACGGGCTGGCCCGCTGCCTTACCCAAGGGTATGTCGCCGGTTACGAAGCGGCGGTAACAGGATAGGCTTTGCTTAAAGCGCCGTCCGGCAGGTTTTAACCTTCCGGGGGGCGTTTTTTTTTGCCGGATTCCTTGGCAATACTTAGGAGCCGCTTTAAAGTTGTTAATTTTAATGCCGCTTCAATAATGGTATTTGATGACAAAAATCGCTGAAAGGAGAAAAATGGATGAAAAAAATTTCCCGTAGAGAATTCTTAAAAAACACCGGGGTTGCCGCCGGGGCCGCGGTGGGCGGCGGGCTTCTGCTGTCCGGCTGTACCTCCCTTGGCAAGGGACAGGCTTCGGCCTTTGGCGCCCAGACGGACCCGACCAAGATCCCCGGAAAATGGGATTTTGAAGCCGATGTGGTGATCATCGGCTCCGGAGCGGTGGGGCTTCCGGCGGCTCTGAGGGCCGTGGATGCGGGGGCTTCCGTTATCGTGGTGGATACCAACTACGATGTGGGGGGCCATGCCATCACTTCCGGGGGAAACTGCCCTTTGGGGGGAGGAACTTCCTACCAGATAAAATACGGCATCCAGGACGATCCGGACACCTACTTTAAGGACCTTACCGACTGGTCGGTAACGGAAGTGTCGGGGCTTGCGGAATACCGGTATAATGACCGGGGGGTACAGCGGGCCCTGGCGGATAATTCCGCCCCCACCTTTGAGTACCTTTTGGCAAACGGCGCGGCCTTTGCGGACCGGGCCCCGGATAATTCAGGCGCCCACGCCACGGGGATTTCCGCCCGGAGGGAGCATCACACCCTCTGGACCGAAGGCCAAAGCCTCGAAAGCCCCGCGGGCGCCGGGGGAACAAGCCTCATCCGGCCCCTGGAAGTCACCGCCCGGAACAAGGGCGTTCAATTTCTCCTTAATTATCACATGGATGTTATTTTCCGGGAAAGCCTCACCGGGGGAAGGGTGTTGGGAATTCAGGCCCACTACACGCCGACCATCCTGCCCGGAGAGTCCGCTCCCCTGCAGAGTTTCCGCACCAACGGAAACATCGACTTCGCCCAGGAGCAGGTTACGGTGGGGGCCCGCAAAGCCGTTATCATCGCCACCGGCGGCAATACCGGCAATGTGGAATTCCGCCGCATCTTTGATCCCCGGCTTACGGAAGAGTACGCCCTGGCGGCGGATGAATATTCCCCCCAGGACGCTTCGGGGGAAATTGCGGCCATGACCATTGGGGCAAGCCTCTGGGGTACGGCCAACCAAACCATGGACCGCAACGGCAGCCTCCGGAAACGGAGCATCATCGGAACCCGAACAAACTACATCGGGTGGACCCCGGCCAGCCCCATTTTCCCCAAAATAAAGTACACCGGCCTTAACGTGCGGAACTGGCAGGATGCCATCATCGTCAACCAGGCGGGGAACCGGTTCTACAGCGAAACCGAAGACGGCTACCCCAACGGTACCGCCGAAGGATTCTATAATCAGTTCGGCGGTTACGTTCACGGCGACTGGCGGAACCCCACAAAGATCAATTACAGCCCCAAGAACTACATTGACGCCGCCCTGGCCATCAACGAAGGTTCCGCGGCCCCCGATTTTGCGTCGGGACCCCAATGGGCCATTTTTGACAGCGAGGCGGCCCTCCGGGAACGGTGGACCGAGCTTATTGAACAAAGCGAAACCGCCGACCCCAACCTGTTTTTTAAGGCGGATACCCTGGCCGAACTGGCGGATAAAATCAGCGCCTGTACCTACCAGTATTATCGTATGCCCGGCTCTGTTCTGCAGGCCACGGTGGACCGCTACAACGCCTTTGTTGCCGGCGGCAGGGATGAAGATTTCGACAAACCCACCCCCCGCTACCGGATCGAAAAGCCCCCCTTCTATGCCGCTTGGGCAACCTTTGCGGTACACGACACCTACGCGGGCCTCAGGATCAACATGAAGTGCCAGGTTCAGGACATAAAGGGGCAGGTTATTCCCGGTCTCTACTGCGGCGGCGAATCCGCCGGGGGCTGCAGCCAGCACGGATTGGCCCGCTGCCTTACCCAAGGGTATATCGCCGGTTACGAAGCGGCGGTGACGGGCTAAGATTGGCTTAAAGTTTTACTTAAAGACGCCGTCCGGCAGGGTTGACCTTTCGCCGGCGGCTTTTTTTCCCTACCCGCTCCTTACGCTCATTTTTGCGATCATTCCATAATTCGTGGTTAAAAATTCCTATGCGTTTATCCTG